>CANRZQ010000072.1 GCA_947644475.1 uncultured Muribaculaceae bacterium | reverse complement strand
CGAAGAATTCAACCCCATGCTCGGTCACCGCGGCTGCCGTCTCGGCCACCTACCCTGAAATCACCGAGATGCAGACACGCGCCATCATCGAAGCCGCTCTCGCCGTTAAACGCCGCGGCATCGACGTGCACCCCGAAATCATGATTCCCCTCGTAGGCTCGCTCAAAGAAATCCAGCACCAGGCCAACGTAATCAACACCACAGCCGCCAAAGTCTTTGACGAACAAGGCGAAAGCCTCCCCTACCTCGTGGGTACAATGATCGAAGTGCCCCGCGCAGCCCTCACAGCAAACGAAATCGCAACCGTGGCCGACTTCTTCTCCTTCGGCACCAACGACCTCACCCAGATGACATTCGGCTTCTCGCGTGACGACGCCCCCAAATTCCTCAAATTCTACAAGGAACACGGCATCATCAAGACCGATCCCTTCGAAGTCCTCGACCAGGAAGGCGTAGGCCAGCTCGTGAAAATGGGCGTAGAAAAAGGCCGCTCCACCAAGCCCGAACTCAAAGTAGGCATCTGCGGCGAGCACGGCGGCGAGCCCTCCTCCGTAAAATTCTGTGCCAAACTCGGCATGAACTACGTATCCTGCTCCCCCTACCGCGTGCCCATCGCCCGCGTAGCCGCCGCCCAAGCCGCCATCGAAGACTAATTCATCGGGAATTAGATAATTAATACAGGTCGTAATTCTCTGAATACCATCACAGAGAATTACGGCCTATTTTTTAATTAATACTTCGATGCAACCGGATTTATTCTAGCAGACGAAACCATCTGACGCTTGAAATATTATAAGCCCACCAATCTTGACATCTCTCTATGACTCAAACAGAAATTGACAAGCGAAGTATTGAAAAGGCAAAAAACCTATTCGCTTCAAAAAAGATCTATTCTATTGAAGTAGGCACGGTTTCCGGACTTCAAGCAATACATCATGCGTTGTTTGATGGATTATATGACTTTGCAGGGCAAATCCGCAAACTCAATATCTCGAAGGGCGGATTCCGCTTCGCCAATTCCCTATACCTTATCCCGGCACTTGAAGCCATAGAAAAAATGCCTGAGGACACATTCGAGCAGGTGATTGCCAAATATGTTGAGATGAACGTTGCGCATCCTTTTATGGAGGGCAATGGACGTGCCACTCGTATTTGGCTCGACATGATGCTCCGCCGCTCATTGGGAAAGGTAGTGGATTGGCGAAAGATTTCGAAAGCGGACTACATGTCTGCCATGGAGCGGAGTCCGGTCAACGACCTCGAACTCCGGTTCCTGATACAATCCGCGCTCTCAGCAGAGACCGACGACCGCGATGTCATTTTCCACGGAATTGAGCAATCATACTATTATGAAGGCTATGAACCGGAATAGTATGTAGATGTTTGCAAGACGCCATGCACCGTCTTTCCGGATTGTGACGTTTAAAGATGTATATTGCTGTACGATAAAAATATATAAATCGCGCCCACACATTTCAATGCGGACGCGATGCCAAAGTATATATAAGGATATTATTTTACAGATTGAGGTATTCTTTAAGTGTTTCAACGTATGCTTCAAAAGCCTTACGTCCTTTACCGGTTACTTTACAAACGGTTCGAGTTTTCTTGCCCGCAAATCCTTTCTCTAAGGAAATATATCCGGCAGAATATAGTTTGTCGAGCTGAACGCTCAGATTTCCGGCGGTGGCATCAGTTTTCTCTCTGAGATAAACAAAATCCGCCTCGTCTACATTCATTAGAATTGACATTACCGCAAGACGTAGTTGCGAGTGCAACAGCGGATCAAGTTCTTTCATATATTCTTTTTTGCTTTATGGTTGATTACATGTCCCGGGATAATCATCATACAGGCAAAAGCCACAATAAACAGAGGCATAACCCATGATGCGGCCAACGCAACCCTCCCGGCGATGCAACAGGTCAGAAAGATACCTGCGGCCAATCCAAGCGCGCCTCCATATATACAAGAGGTTTCGTTAAGGACTATGCCGTTTGCAATTTCAGCAAATGACACAATGACGAGCGCGAAGATAAACATGGCACTCCAAGCGTCGACTCCACAGGCAAGCAAAAGGCCAAGGCACGCAAATGTACAACCGATTGCGCTTAATCCCACCACCGACCACAAACGTGAGATGATTTTGTCGGTATAGGATTTCGCACCTTTCTTTACCGCCTTCTTTTTTGCCATTACAGGAGTGGCTATTCCGCCGATTATCCAGATTAGGAACCACAGCCAGTTTACACATGGATTGTGCGTCACCGCAAGCAATATCCACACAAGGGCACTTATACCGATAGTGAGATACCCCCACATGAGCATTATATTACCGTCGCCGAGACTGTAACGCTCTTTTGTGCGGGCAATCATCGAGGTAATAATCTCGATGCTTTCTCTTTCATTGATTCTTTTGTCTTCCATATTAAGGAGGATTTGAGGGTTTGTAAATCGGTTTATATTATAAACCATCTTCATCTAAAAAAGAGCGGTCGCGCGTTACCGCTCATTTTTCAGTTGCAAATATAATACGGTTTATTTTATAAACCAAATAATTTTACAAATATTTCCAATTAAATTTCTGATAAGGTAAAAATATGCAAGTGAAACAGGCTTTAACGAACCACAAAAGTGCGTCAAAGCCCATTATGTTAGTGTAAGTATCTTGTAAAATAAATTATATGTCAGCGTCTCAAATACGATGAATTTCGAAAATTAAATTAATTCCGGAGATTTTGCTTACATTAATAGTCGTTAATTGACCATTAAATTTATTGACAATTAATGCGGAATTTATTCACAGAATCTTGACACTCCTCGTAATTAACGACTAAATAAGACCAATCGTCGTTTATGATTGCATTAATTTGTCTTACACACGAAGAGGCTTAATTCTTAGAGCAAATTTTCGCGCTCGTTGATTTCTGCATCAGAAATGGTATAGTTGCCGAGGCTGCCCTCCTTTGCCTGAATGCAGATATATGTCATCGGCTCGGAAGAAGTGCATTTCAGATTGCGGTCGCAGTTGGTTGCAACCCGGATAACCGAGCCTTCGGCGATGTCGAAAACTTCATCGTTGACCTGGAACTTCCCGGCGCCGGAAAGGATGATATAGTTTTCCTCGTTATCCTTGTGGCTGTGAAAGAAAGGCACGGACGCACCCGAGGGCAGAGTGCCAAATGAGATTTCACATGATGTGGCGCCTGTGGCATCCTTGACGAATTGCTTGCCCTCGAATGTACGCAGGCTTCCAACGGTGGCATGGGCGAATTTATCGCCTTTGCCCAGAACTTTAATCTCTGTCATAATATTTTTTAGTTTAAAGTTTAGTTATTAACTTTGCAGCGGTTATCTGCTATTATTTTGATAGCGCAAAATTATAACATTATATATTATAAAACAAGAACTTACCTATAAGTATAATACTTACTTTACGGTAAGCAATATTGAAAATGAACTCTTTACCGCTGAAAGAAAATTTAAAAAAATTTACACAAATTGAGACATGCCCTATCAGAAACGTGGTGGCACGATTCTCCGGCAAATGGGCAGTCATTGTTTTATGCGTGTTGGCAGAGAACGAGTCGACGCGCTTTAACGCCATAAGCAAAGCGATACCCGACATCTCGCCCAAAGTATTGTCGGACACATTAAAGAATCTGGAAGCAGATGGACTTGTAAGCCGAAAAATATACGCGGAGGTGCCCCCAAAGGTCGAGTATTCCCTGACCGACCTTGCTAAAAGCCTGATGCCAAGATTATATGGCATTATCGAATGGGCGATTGAGAACTATGCCCATTTCAATCACTAAGCAAAAAATAGCCGGTTTTTTACCCGACGGCTGTACGTGTGTCATTTTTTAGGGGGCGATTGGGGGTAGGTATTGTTTTTTGTCGTATATTTGCGGAAAACTAATGTAATGGAACAGGATAAACAAGCGATACTCGACTGCCGCTATCTGCGCATGACCGCCATATGGGCCGAGAATTCTTATTGCCGCAGGCGCAAGGTAGGAGCGCTTATTGTAAAGGATAAGATGATTATATCGGATGGCTATAACGGCACTCCGGCGGGGTTTGAGAATGTGTGTGAGGACGAGGATGGAATCACCAAGCCTTATGTGCTCCACGCCGAGGCAAACGCTATAACAAAGGTGGCCCGAAGCAATAACTCGAGCGAGGGCGCCACGCTTTACGTCACGGCATCGCCTTGTGTGGAATGTGCCAAACTTATTATCCAGGCGGGCATCCGCAGGGTTGTATTCAATGAACTTTACCGCATCACCGACGGCATCGACCTTCTTTGCCGCGCCGGTGTGGAATGTGTACATATCGATTCATTATGAAACGTTCTTTGAAATTTCTTTTTCCTTTTATCATATCGGCAGTGTTTGCCGGCGGCATTGTGCTCGGATGGTTTCTCAACGGGAGCCATTCGCTGCGTGGGGGCGAGCAAAAACTGCTTGAAGTGATGAGCATAATCCGCGAGGAGTATGTCGACGACATCGACATGGACAGCCTTGTAGAGATGGCCATTCCTTCGCTGCTCGACAATCTCGACCCCCACTCCTATTACGTCCCGTCGCAGGAAGCCGAGGGCTCCGCGGCCAAACTCGAAGGCTCGTTTATGGGGGTTGGCATCACATTCCAGATGGTGAACGACACAGTGTCGGTTATAGAGGTGCTTTCGGGAGGCCCGGCCGAGAAGGTGGGTGTGCTCCCGGGCGACCGTATAATAAAGGTTGACGACATTGACATTGCCGGCAAGGACATTGTCGACACCGATGTAGTGAAGATGCTGCGTGGGGAGAAGGACACTCAGGTGCAAATCACCGTTCGCCGTGCCACCTCCCGCAAGCCTCTTGTATTTGATATAACACGTGGCGAAGTGCCGCAGCGGTCGATCGATGCCGCTTATATGATCGACGACAAGATAGGCTATATAAAGGTGAGCAAATTTGCCCGTAACACTTATGCAGAGTTCCTGCGTGATTTGGCCTCCCTGAGGCTCGAAGGCGCGGAGTCGTATATCATTGACTTGCGCGGCAACACAGGCGGCTACATGGAGCCTGCGATATTGATGGCCAACGAGTTCCTCGGAGCCGGCAATGTGATTGTGTCGACAATAGGACGCAACCACGACGAGGACCAGTATGTGCTGGCCGACGGCACCGGCGCTTTCGGCGACACACCCCTGGTAGTGCTTATCGATGAATTCTCGGCGAGCGCGTCTGAAATATTCTCGGGCGCTATTCAGGACAATGACCGCGGATGGATTGTCGGACGCCGCTCATTTGGCAAGGGATTGGTTCAGAAACCCATCTTTATGCCCGATTCGAGCGAGATTCGCCTTACCGTGCAACGTTATTACACGCCGGCCGGACGCAGTATTCAGAAGGACTACCGTCTTGGCGGCAAGGAAAGTTACGAGACCGAGATTATCAACCGCTACAACAATGGCGAAATCCTCTCTGCCGACTCCGTGAAACTGAATACGGCCGAGAAGTTCCTCACCCGCGGCGGCCGCACAGTATATGGCGGCGGCGGTATCATGCCCGACTATTTCGTGCCAAATGACACATCCGGCGTGTCGTCGTATTACATTAATGTCGTCAACCACGGGCTGCTGATCAACTTTGCCCATGAGTATGCCGACCTCAACCGCGCCGACCTGGAAAAGGCCGCCGGAAAAGACGGTTCGGTCAACGCCCTACTGCGCCGTTTACCGTCGGACGATGTGCTGCTCAACTCATTTGTGCACTATGCATCGCTCAACGGCGTGCCGGCGCGATGGTACTATATCAACATTTCGTCGCGTCTGATTGTTAATCAACTAAGGGCTCTCATTGCGCGCGACATTCTTGGCACGGCCGCCTACTATCAGGTTGCAAACTGCACTGACAAAACCGTGCTTCAAGGAGTCGAGCATATGTCGAAGCCTTTGGTAGAATGACAATGATATGAAAAAAGAAGAAATACGCCCGCGAGTCAAGGCCTGGAAGGCCGTGCTTACAGATGCAGAGAAGGCCGAGGCTGCCAGAGCCGCCTTTGCCACGCTCGAACGCCACGCAGCCTTTATGTTGGCTGAAAATATCCTGATGTACCATTCGTTGCCCGACGAGATATCGACCCACGAGTTCATCGACCGCTGGGCCGGACGCAAGCATTTTTTCCTGCCGCGAGTCAATGGTGTGAATCTCGACATACTCCCTTACGAGCGCACATCGCTGCATCTTGGCGCGTTCAGCATCGAGGAGCCTGACGGCGACAACACGACCGACATCTCCGAAATAGAACTTATCGTGGTGCCCGGTGTGGCTTTTGACCCCGAGGGCAATCGCGTGGGCCGCGGAAAGGGCTACTACGACCGGCTGCTTGCCGGAGCGCGTGCCACAAAGATTGGCATCGCTTATGATTTTCAGGTTGTCGACGCCATCGACGCCGAGCCTCACGACGTGCGCGTCGACGTTGTAATCACCGACCGCCGCACATTCACGCCGCGTAATCGGAAATGAATTACGAATGACTCATTACAAAATCCGGGGACACTGCCTTGCTGCGGTGTCCCCGGATTTTATGTCCGCCATCGCGGACATTTGTGTTGCTACTCGCCGGGCAGTCGCGTCGGTTTCAGACGTGAGCGTAATGCGGTTTCTTACCGTCTGCCATCGGTTTCAAAATATATTGTAAAAATGCTGTTCGATCGAATTGCTTTTATATAGATAACATTTTTTTGCCCGTTTTGTTGGATTTTTTTTTAATTTTTGCGCTTCATTTACATAATAAAGTGTAATTTTGTAGAATCATATTCCCGAATTATCCCAATGAACAAGATTCAACTATATATAACCAAATCAACCCGGGCGTTCAAGTCGATGGTGAACATCAATCCGGAGGAAGATGTAAGGGCTAATGTGACCGACGTGCGCTCATATCTTCAGAATATTGACTATGATGCCGGTGAGAAAAACATATTTTATTTATTAAAGTCGACTGCCGGAGGCACTTTTGTAACCGTGCTTCGCACCATTCCCACCGACCCGGGCGACCATTTGGCCGCGTGGATATTCTTCCCTGCCGGACTCGATATTTCGTCGGAAGATGCTGTCGAAATCGTAAAATACACCACCCGCAAGGTTGCGGCACAGGGACTCAACGCCGACGACCTTGCCGAACTCCGCGGCATCTTCTCCAAGGAATACATGCCAATCGACGATGCTCCTGCAATAGTGCCTTGCCGCTCAGCCGACGACGAATTTGCCGTGCGCTTCTATGGCGACAATGCCGGCACCTCGCTCGACACTCTTGTGGCAGCACGCTACCAGCTGGCCTACATGCCATTCTCGGCAGTGATTCTTATCGACGACTCGCTTGGCATCACTTCGCAGGCTCCAGACCTTACCCATGAGCCAATTGAGAACATGGTGGCCGTGTTTCCCCCCGATGCCAATGCCGACGGCTTCCAGCCGATGATATTCGGGGAGCCTTTCACCCGCTCCTATTATGCTCCGGAAGGGGCAACAGTCGACATTGTCTGGACAAAAAACGGATTTGACGACATCACCGAGACATTCAAGGTTGAGAAATCCGGCGACCGTCCCGGACCCGTGGCCACATCTACATCGAAAAAGGCAATATCGCCCTCATCATTCGAAATCACAGCCCTGGCCACACGCCAGAGCCTCGACGGACAATGCTCGATTACGGTAAACGGCTGCGAGATAAACGGGACACGCTATTTTACCCTGCCCGAACTGGCATCGGCAATGGTGACTGTGGCCTGCGACGGTTTTTACACCTATTCGGCGCGCATCGACCTTGCCTCATCTACACGCTCTCTAATTCAGTTGCGCGAGCGGCACAAGGTGTATAATTTTGAAATCTCGGCAAAATCTTCGGACATAGCCGGCATGATATCTTTTCAAATCAACTCAAAGAATCCGCTTACCGAGAGTCCTATCGACGGATATGTCGTGGCCGACGAAATACAAGAGGGCACCACACGCACCAACCATCTTGTGTACCATCCCGACCTCGGCCACCGTCCGCTTATCGAGCGTGCGATATACGCCGCCGGCGGCGTAATCGTAGGCTTGCTTTTGGGCTGGCTCATATTTGGAGGAAAAGGTTCGTCGGAAACTGTGGAGACCGGAGTAGCGGCCGATTCATTAGCAGTGACTGAGAATGTTGCATCGGCAGACACGCCGACAGGACCGCAGCCCGTGGCAGCAACCACGCAACAGCCGGCAGCCAACACCCTCGACGATGCCGTGCGCTATCTCGACACCAACCGCACATGGACACGCACCGAAATGGAGCAATTTCCCGACCTGCGCGGGCTTTACAACGACATGAATGTGATCGACCGCCATAAACTTGTCGAAACATGGGGACCGAAACTTAAAGAATCGCGTACCTTCCAGTCGATTGTGGAGCACGCAAAAATGTCATACAAGAAAAAAGCCCGCATAAAGGGCAACCGCAACACATTCAATGCCCCCGACGACGAAAAGATAGCGGTGCAGTCGTATCTCAACACGATTGATCCCTGAGAAATTACGAACTTAAAGGTCTTCAATGACCTTAATGACCTTATTTAATATCATACTTAATGAACTTTCAGAACGATACATTGCGCGGCGGCCTGCAGATATTGGCCGTCGCCGCCATTTCCCCATACACATGGGCAGATACGGCAAGAATCTCGGCTGTGACAGGTACGGGACGCACCGTGACGGTTGAGGCCGTAACCGACAATATCATCCGCGTACGCAATACAGCCGGCGGCCTCTCGCCTTTAAAATCGGAGGCTACCGTGCTTTCCGGCACCGTCGAGGCTGCGTCAACCGGCACTATCGGTAACAGCACAGCCTACTTCACCACGGCCTCCGGTATCGTCGTGCTGGCCAACACGGCCACGGGCGAAGTGACAATTAACGCAGGCGAGGGCAAGACCGTAATCGACAAAGGCCTCCGCACAGAGGCCGACGGCAAATGCCGACTCGACCTTGTGTCAACTTCCGCAGGATCATACTACGGCGGAGGCGAGCGTGGACACCGGCTGAACCTGCGAGGCGACACACTCACTATGTACAACCGTCAGAACTACGGCTACACCGGCACAGACCGCCGTATCCGCCAGATGAACATAACGATGCCACTGGTAGTATCGTCCGACGGCTTCGCCCTGCTTTTCGACGACTACGCGCCTTCTCATCTAATCCTTGGCGAGGGCAACAACATATCGTACATAACAGAAAATCCCCGTCCGGTCGACTTCTATTTTGTCAACGGCGCATCCACTGTGGCCGACGCCACCGAGCAACTCACCGCGCTCACAGGCCGCCAGCCTCTGCCTCCCCTATGGTCGTTGGGCTACATCACATCGAAATACGGCTATCATAATGAGGCCGAGACACGCGGCGTGGTCGACACTTTACGCCGCGAGGGCTATCCTCTCGACGGGCTTGTGCTCGACCTGTATTGGTACGGTAAAGAGCAGGACATGGGACGCTTGGCATGGGACGGAGACCAATGGCCGCGTCACCGCAAGATGCTATCCGACCTCAGAAAAAAAGGGGTGAACGTTGTCACAATATCCCAGCCATATATCCTCCGCAACGGCCGCGGCCTCGACAACTATAACGCTTTGGCCGCAGGCGGCATGCTCATGCGCGACAGCCTTGGCTCCAACCCGCAGGAAGTAACGATATGGGTAGGTGAAGGCGGAATGTTCGATGTATCAAACCCTGATACACGTGCATGGATGCGCGAACGCTACCGCTCGCTCACCGACGAGGGTGTAGCCGGATGGTGGGGCGACCTGGGCGAACCCGAGGTGCATCCCGAAACCGGCTTGCACGCCAACGGCCTTTCAGCCCGGCTCTATCACAACCAGTACGGCAACGACTGGAGCAGCATTATCTCCACGCTTTTCAATGAAGAATACCCCGACCGCCGTTTGCTCACAATGATGCGCGGAGGCACTACCGGACTGCAACGCTACTCGGTGTTCCCCTGGTCTACCGACGTGTCGCGTTCGTGGGGAGGGCTTGCTCCGCAGATTACAATAATGACTCAGTCGGGCCTTTCCGGCCTCGGATACATGGGGCACGACGTGGGCGGCTTCGCTGTTGACACGCGCAACCCCGAGGATGCCGAACTCTACGTGCGCTGGCTCCAGCTCGGTCTGTTCTCCCCGATGCTCCGCACCCATGCCACATTCAAGGCCGAGCCTTATCACTATCCGCAGTATGAGGCTATAATCAAACGTCTTATCGCCGACCGCTACCGTTGGCTGCCATACAACTACACTTTGGCCTACGAGAACGCCACCAAGGGCTACCCGCTCGTACGCCCGCTTAACTTCACCGAGGCTCGCTCAAATGCCTACGACAGTATTTCCGACGAATTCCTATGGGGCAATGAAGTGCTCGTTGCTCCGGTCATGACACAAGGCGCGACACGGCGAGACATTACATTCCCGCAGGGCACATGGATAGATTTCAACAACCCCTGCTCCCGCTATGAAGGCGGCTCAACCATCGAATATTCCGCCCCCTTGGAGGTGCTCCCACTCTTTGTGCGTGCAGGAGCGTTCATTCCCATGGCCGACTATAAGATGACAAACACGGGCGACTATCGCGCCGACCGTTTCACGGTGAACTACTATCCGGCGGAAGGCGTCACATCATCGTTTACAATGTACGACGACGACAGGCTCTCACCCTCATCTCTTGCCGATAACCGCTACCGCCTTATCACATTCGACGGCACGTGCGCACACAACGGGCTCACCACCATCGACAAAAACACCCCAGGCACAAAACCCGGTGCTACAACAAAGATTCGCCTTGAATTTGCAGTGAAAGGCGTGACATCCGCACCGGCGGCAGTTTCTGTAAACGGCCGTACTGTGAAATCGCGCCACGACGCGGCCACGGCCACTCTTACATTCTCACTCGATTTTATCCCCACCCAAAGCACCCATATCGCCATACAACGATGAACGCATCAATTTTCGACGAGGTTGTGCCTCGCCGAGGCTCCAACTCTTATAAATACGACTCGCGTGCCGACGTGCCCTCCGACACCATCCCCC
>CANRZQ010000071.1 GCA_947644475.1 uncultured Muribaculaceae bacterium | reverse complement strand
TTAGGACGCAAGATTTTCATTCTTGAAAGAGCAGTTCGATTCTGCTATGGGCTACACGACACCATCCAACATTCGGATGGTGTTTTTTTATTTCCATCCCCCACCCGCTCGCCCCTGCAATCAATCGAGGAACAATACGCAATCACGGTGCAAGTCTTTTTCGGGCACATGCCGTAATCTAGGTGCATTATTATTTAACAGGCAGGAAATGAATCCACCCAGTAGGAACACTAACCGCGAAGCGCTTTGCAAGGCAAAGAATCCTCCGGATTGTGATTATTTTTTTCACAATCCGGAGGATTGTGTTCCTACATAATTGATTCAAACCGAATTTTCGGCTTGTGCCAATTTATGCCTTTTCCCGCAGAAGCGGCAGAGCCGCTTAATATGGTAGGCATGGGCGAAAGCCCGTGTTATGATGAGATGTTGTTATTCGACTGCAGCCGCAGTCGAACATTCGTGATGCGTTAGAAACACGGGCTTTCGCCCGTGCCTACCATATTCGACCGCCTTGCGGTCCACCTGTTTTAATCAATAATGCCCCGGAACTTCGGCTTGTGGCCAATTGACGGCAATTTATGTACAAAAACCTCGAAATACGACGTAAATATGTCGTTAACCCTTAATGCCGAGGTTGCGGAGGAGACGGTGGAGGGGCAGGCGGGTGAGGGCTGTGGAGCGGGTGGCGGCGCGGAAGGAGACGGAGGGTGCCGCGCCGTGGCGAAGGGCGTCGAGATAGGATGCGAGAGTTGGCGAAGGGGCAAATTCCTCTATCCCCGATAGAGGCGCGGCGGCGTTGTGAGGACATGCGTTAAGGCAGATGTCGCAGCCAAAGACGCGGCCGTGCAGGCCGGTGTCATCGGGCAGGTCGCCGCGATGCTCTATGGTGAGATATGACAGGCACCGCGACGTATCGCATGAGCCGTCGGGGCGGAGGGCCGCCACAGGACATCTTTTCACACACTCCATGCACTTGCCACAGGAAAGCAAACACGGCTCATCGGGCCGGGCCTCGCCGGTCCATAAGATTTCACCCAGGACAAAGCGCGAGCCTGCTCCGGGAATGATGAGATGATTGTTTATGCCAATAAAACCGACGCCGGACTTTTGCGCCCAGTAGCGCTCGCGTATGGGAGCCGAGTCGACGCACACGCGCGTCGTGCCTCCGAGAGCCGCCTCGATAGCGGCGGCGGCGCGTCCGAGACGATCACGGAGCACAATATGGTAGTCGGTTCCGCGGGCATATTCGGCCACTCCATAGTCGGCCGAGACATGATGATAGTTAAATGCCGCCGATACTATGGTGCGTGCGCCGTCGAGAAGCAGGCGAGGATCATTGCGGATATCGCGGTAGCGCTCGGCAAATTCCATAGAGCCGTGACGACGGTCGGCTATCCAACGGTCGTGGATGCTTATGGCTTCTGCATCTACGGCCTCGGCGTGCGCTAAGCCCACAGCATATGCTCCTTCGGCCATTACAGCCTCTTTTATGAGCCGTGCAGCCTCAGCCGAGGGGGAGGAATTCATAGCCTTCGTCTTTGAGCCACCGTATGGCCCGGGGAAGAGCCGTCTGCAAGTTGGGCCAAGCCTTCAACGAATCGTGAAAAACGATAATCGAGCCGTTGCGCGTAAACCTCCGCACATTGTCTACAACCCGGTCGGGCGTAAGTTTGCGGCTGTAATCACGCGTGACAAGGTCGTACATTATTATATTGTAATGCGACTTGATAACGGCAGCCTGCGCCCAGCGCATCAGTCCGTGTGGCGGACGGAAAAGGTGGGAGCCGATGAGTTCGTTGGCAGAGGCGATGTCGCGCAGATAGCGGGTCGACTTCACGCGGAATCCTTGCAGATGGTGCATGGTATGATTGCCCACACTGTGGCCCTCGTCGCGGACACGCTGAGCCAAAGCCGGATTTCGCCGCACATTGTCGCCCACCATAAAGAATGTAGCCTTTATGCCGTGCTCGCGCAGCAGGTCGAGCACCCAGGGGGTGACACACGGTATGGGACCGTCGTCGAAAGTAAGATACACCACTTTTCGCCCGGGCTGTTTGATACGCCAGACAGCCTCGGGGAAAAGAAGACGGTAAAGCAGCGGCGGCTGCTCGATTAGCTTCATATCCCGGGATTAAGCCGTTTGAGGTCGGACACCGACACAGAGTAGTCGCGGACGAAATCGTTGGTGCGGCCCATGCGGTCGATGCCTGTGGCATCATGCAGCGATGAGAGGGTGATTGCCTTCTCGGCCACTTCGTCCCAGCCGGTGCCGGCCAGCTGTTCCTTGTACTTTTCGAGTTCGGCCGTGGGCATATCCTCAAGATAGAGCCAATGGTAGACATAGGAGCCGTTGTCGATGCTGATAAGGTCGGCAAGGGCCTTGATATATTGCTCGCCATCGGGCACGTCGCGCAGACGCTTAACAAGGTCGATATGGTTCTGGAATCCGAGGAGCATGGGCACATACCGGAGCGCGAATGTCTCGCTGTTGCCAAGCGAGTGGAGCCTTGACGCATTTAGCGAGGCGGCGTAGCGCGACAACGCGGCATAGCGCGGCATGGCCTCGGCCATAAGGGCCTCGGCATGGGCGAGGTCGGCGGCATTGCCTGTAAGCGCGTTCAGTTTCAGATAGAGCACTATGGCAGGCATATCGGTAAGGCTCTCGTAGCGCGTAACCCTCGAGGGAAGTTTCTCCTCCATGAGGTTGAGCAGAGCGCGGGCCATGTCGTAGCGGTTTTCGGGCACGGGCAGATTGTGGTCGGCGGCCCACTTCTTGGCGAAGTCGGAGGCGGGATATTCACCGGAATTGATGAGATGCTCGGCTGTCTCAATCATCGAGTTGCGCACTGTCGACACCATACGGCGCACAGTCTCGTCGAGGTAAAGGCCCTCGGCGTCGTCGGCGTCGAGACCGCCCCAGCGGAAGCGCGAGGTGATGTTCTCATATGCTTTCTCGACGGTGGGCGATATGCCGGCGTTGACAAACGGCGTAACCTGCAAGGCCAGGCCCGTGGTGTTGAGCATCGGCTCGAGGCCGAGGTAATAACTTGAAGGCACTGTCGTGGCGAAATAGACGGGACGCTTGAAGCCGCCGGCTATGCTGTTGGCCACGATGTCGAAACTAAGGAGTTTCGACAGTCCGAAACTCGAGCCGAGCGAGCGTGAAAGGTCGAGCGTGTCGGCCATATACGGGATGCGGAGCACCGAGTCCGGACCTAACGGATTGATGCCAAAAGCCTTGGCAGCATCCTCGGCAGGCACCTTGGCAAACATATTGGGGCGCGTGAGCAAGTGGAGCGGACGTCCTGTATATTTCGTGGTGGGCTCGGAGGCATAAAACTCTTTCAAGCCCTGAATTACTTCGACGGGAGTGTTGTCGACACCCGAGGGTGAGCGGAACGAGTACACGAGATTGTCGTAGGCGTAATCGGCAGGCGTGGCCGTCATGTCGATGGCTGCCGCATCGTAATAGGGATGTGCCTGCTGACGCGCATACCAGTCGGTGGACAGGTATGACAGGTTGACCACGCGCACGTCGGTGCGTATGCCCTCCACTTCCTGCGCATACCACAAGGGGAAGGTATCGTTGTCGCCATTGGTGAAGATTATGGCGTTTTCGTCGAGCGAGTTAAGATAGTTGGCGCCAAAATCGCGTGCGGTGTAGCGGCCGGAACGGTCGTGGTCGTCCCACGTCTGCGACACCATCTGCAACGGCACAGCCACAGCCACGACGCATGCCACTGATGCCGCCACAATGTCTTTCGTGCGAGCCTCGCCGCCTTTCTTCACAGCCTTGTCCCAGGCCCAGGCGATGAAGCGAGCCACGGCCGGAACGCCAAGGCCAATCCATATTGCAAAGGCATAGAATGAGCCGGCAAAGGCGTAGTCGCGCTCGCGGGGCTGGCCGGGAGTCTGGTTCAGATAGAGCACGATGGCGATACCTGTCATGAAGAACAGGAAGAATACCACCCAGAATTGCTCGATACCGCGGTTGGGATTCTCACGGTGGCGGCAAAGCGACTGCCAGATTATGCCGAACAGGCCCAGGAGCAGCGGCAGCATGAAGAACACGTTGTGGCCCTTATTGCCGGTAGAAAACTCCTCGGGGAGCAGGCTCTGGTCGCCAAGGCGCATATTGTCGATTGCGGGAATACCCGAAATCCAGTTGCCGATATGAGGCTCGCCGTTGCCCTGGATATCGTTCTGCCGCCCTGCAAAATTCCACATGAAGTAGCGCCAGTACATATGGTTGAGCTGGTAATTCATGAAATAACGGAAATTGTCGCCGAAAGAAGCCTTCCAAGCATAATTCTCGGGGCCGACATAACCGTCGGTAGATGTGGAAATGGGCTGCAGGTTGGGCAGATACGACATCAGCTGGTAGACGGGGGCATACCCGGTCTCGGCCCACTGGCGACGGGTGTCGGCAGGCACGAGATAGGGCAGGTTTTCGAGATCGGAATTCTCATGCAGTCCCCAGTCCTTATATCCTTTGATATGATCCGACGAATACACGCGCGTAAAGAGCATGTCGAGGCCGGGAGCCGTGGCATAG
Organism: uncultured Muribaculaceae bacterium; assembly: GCA_947644475.1. GTDB lineage: Bacteria > Bacteroidota > Bacteroidia > Bacteroidales > Muribaculaceae > CAG-873. The sequence goes on along the minus strand of CANRZQ010000071.1, from coordinate 6,571 downwards.
TCGGGGGTCCATCCGGCCTTTACATATTTGTCGGGCTCGGATGCAGATGTTTTGGTCACTTTCATATACGACGATTCGCCGCGGTCCACGGCTGCGCCGTTCTCGTCGCGGAGAATATTGTCGTAGGCCTTGGTCACGGGAATGCCGTTCTCGTCGACAGCCGCGAAATACTGCGGATTCGAAGGGTCGTTGTTGGCCACAAGGTCGAGTGTCTCGGCATAAACCGGGCCGAGGAACAGCGGACGCTGGCCGTACTGCTCGCGGTTGAGATAGGACGCGAGAGCGAACACGTTGTCGGGGGCGTTCTGATTCATCGGCGTGTTGGCCGAGGCGCGGATAAGAAGGAGCGCATATGACGAATATCCGGCAAAGATAACCAGGATGCTGAGCATCATCACGTTAAGCACGCGCACTGGCACTTTGGGCATGAAAGCGAGCACAGCGCCGGCCACAGCAATAAGAAGCAGCCACACCCACACGGAATCGGTGATGAACGTAAGGCCCGACAGCACCAAAGACAAGAACACAAGCCACTTCACCGAAGCCGCAGATTTGGCGCGGTTGATAGCCACAACCGAGAGCACCAGCACAGCCACGAGAGCCACAGCATAGATAATCACGCCCATATTGTAGCCAAGGCCGAGAGTGTTTACGGCAAAAAGTTCGAAGCCTTGCGCCACCTTGATAAAGCCCGGCACCAGCCCGTAGAGTATGGCGGCCACAATCACTACCGACACACCCAAGGCCAAAAGCGAGCCACGGGCGTCGGCATTCTTGTGCCGGCGGTAATAGTAGACGAGCACAATGGCCGGGATACACAGCAGGTTGAGCAAGTGCACGGCTATGGAAACACCTATCACATAGGCAATTAAGACAAGATAACGATCGGAATGTGGCTCGTCGGCACGGTTCTCCCATTTCAGGATGAGCCAGAACACAAGCGCGGTGCAGAACGACGAGAAGGCATACACCTCGCCCTCGACAGCCGAGAACCAGAAGGTGTCGCTCCACGTGTAGGCCAATGAGCCGCACAGGCCCGCGGCCATGATTATAACTGTTTGGAACACCGAAGGCTCCGAGCCGTCGGCCACCATGATTTTTCGCGCAAGATGGGTAATGGACCAGAACAGAAGCAGGATTGTGGCCGCGCTAAGCAGGGCCGACATTGAGTTCACGGCCACGGCGGCATGCTCCACGCCTCCGAAAAGCGTCACGAAGAAACGGGCCGCGAGCATGAAAATCGGGTTGCCCGGCGGGTGTCCCACTTCAAGTTTTGCCCCCTGGGAGATAAACTCCGGGCAGTCCCAGAAACTTGCGGTAGGCTCGATTGTGAGCAGGTATGTCACCGCTGCAATCACAAAGCACAGCCAGCCGCCTATATTATTAATAAGGTTATAACTGAATTTTTTCATAAAAAGAGTATAATCGGGGCAAAAATACAAAAAATCTCCCTAACCGCAAAAATTAATTTCGCAGTAACACAAGCCGGAGGATTGTGGCAAGATATTCACAAGCCGGAGGCTTGTGTTCCTACATGGTCTTTGAGGAAGGGGGCGAGATTGACGGCGCACTCCGAGCAGGCGCGGGCGGCCACGACTCCGGCACCGGTAGAGACGTTGGAGTAGCCCCACATGGGGTCGCCGAGGCCGATGTCGCCAAGGTCGCCTATAAGGCTATGGTCTATGTTCCATTTGTACACGGCCCAGTTGTAGTAACTCTCCGACACCGAACTCAGCACGAACACAAGCCCGCAATTGAGCAACTCGCTGTCGAAGCCCTCGCACATTATAAAGTAGCTCATTCCCTCATTATACAGGTGCAAAGTATATGACTTCCCTGAAAATTGGCGGTCGGTGAAGAAGGTGAAACCGTAACTGTCGTTACCGCTCACTGCGTCAAGTTCACTGACATGCTCGGAAAATATAGGCTCGAATTCCGTTTCGAGCGAACCTCCATATATCGACATTTCATGCCCGTAGACACCGGGCATATCATCCGGGAATGTGCGCCGGCCGAGGTGATAGTAATTGACGGCAGCGGCCGGGTCGGGCACCCGAAGGGCGACATTCAGGTCGAAACGCATGTCTGCCTCGGTCCAGCCCTGAATAGAGCCTCGCCACACCGACACATTTTCCGGCGTCCATTCCACCACCGACGGAGCAACGCTGTACGGCACCGTCACCTCGGCTTCGGCGCGCCCGTAGCGTCGGCTCTCGGCCACTATCCTGATATGGTCGCCCTCACGGGCAATGTAATCGGGGCCTGCGGCCTCGCCGTTGGCAAATATTGTGACACGGGCATCGCCGACACTGTGGTCGGCCGTCCCCGCCTCGTCGGTAAACAGCCATGTATGCGTCACCTCCACCTCGACAGGCTCTCCGGCCGTAATCAACGAATTAAGGCAGAGCACAGGCTGTGTGTCGACTTTTGGCGTGAAATCTTCATAGCATCCGCACATAAGCAGGGCCAATGCCATGGGTGCCAATTTATTCAGAAAAGCCATGTATATGATATTGAGGGAATTATCGGTAATAGTTTTATTTTTTGAAAAACCGGACGCGAGACCGTAGAGCCGTCGACGCGTACATCGCGCCAGGCCCGGCGCACGCCTATGGCATTCATATGGCTGTACGCATTATATAGGCTGAAAGTCCAGTAGCCCCGGCTGTTGTTGACGGTGCAGGAGAGGTCGAGACGGTGATAAAAAGGCAGCCGATAGTTGTTGACCGGCGCGCGCAGAGGCGCATCTTCCGAGTAATAACTGTCGAAGCCGTCGAAATCGGGAGCCTGCCACATCTGCGGAAGCAGAGTGAAGCGGTTGCCGGATCGGCCGGTCCACGAAGCGTTCAACTGCACTTTGCCGTTCACTTTCCAATTGAGAAGTATGTTTACAGAGTGGCGATTGTCGAACCTTGCGGGAAAGGTGTGTCCGCCGTTCTTGCCGGCAAAAGTGCGGTCGGTCCAAGCCAGCGAGTAGGCGATGTGGCCCGTAAGTTTGCCGAAAACTTTTTCAACCTTGACGTCGATGCCCTTGGCTGTGCCGCGGCCTGCGACAATGCGCTCGTTCCACATCTCGAGAGGCGGACGCAGATAGTATTCGTCGCGGTAGTCGACAAGATTGTGCATCCATTTCCAATAAGCCTCGACAGAAAAGGCATATATCCCGGAGGCAGGCTGCCAATATGCTCCTGCGGCAATCTTGTCGGCAGTCTGCGGCTTGAAAGAGCCGGTTATGGGAATCCATTGGTCGGTAGGCAGCGACAGATAGGTGTTCGACAGTTGATGGACATACTGCACCGTGCGGCTGTATGCGCCTTTCAACGCCCACCCGTCGTTCAGACGCCAGTTCACCGACAGACGCGGCGACACGCCGCCTTTCGTTTTGCCGTCGATATGGAACAGCGAGGCATGAAGCCCCGCGTTAAGCCTTATATGCTGCCCCAGGCTCAGGTCGTCCTCGGCATAGATGTTGAATTCGTTTGCACCATAGGAATTGGTGGAGTCGCGCGACTCAATGGCCGTATCCCCAACGCGGTTGCCGCGCACTGTGCGCGAGGGCAGGAAAGAATGACGCACGTAATTGGCTCCGTATCTCAACCGCGAGTTTTCCGAAACACGCCAATCGAAATCGGCGCGGAAAATCCAGTCATTGATATTATTGTTTGTACGTGAGTACAGCTCTGAGTTGCCGGCGCTTTCCGAGCCCTTCAATATCTCCGTCTCATGGCGGCGTATGCCTGAAAAATAGCGGGTATAGGCCGCGGTGAACTCGGCCGACATTTCGGGCGTGACACGATAGTTCAACCCGGCCTGCGCCACAAGATTTCCCCAGTGGAAATTGTACTTTTCCTCATACAGCCATCCGCTGTACGATTCCGAATCTTTATCCTTCGAGCCGGTTTTAAGATAATCGTCGCCAAAATACACGCTCACAAAACCCGTGGCCTTGTCGGAAAAGCGGTGCGAGACCTTGGCGTTGAGGTCCATGAAATAGTAATGGAAGCGTATTTCTTCCTGCTCGGCCGAATTAATCAATGCAAGAGCCGGAACAGTAAGCACATCGAACCACGAGCGGCGTATCCCGGCGAGATATGATGTGCGCGAGCCTATCGGACCTGAGATATTGAACGCGCCGGAAGTGAGGCCGATACGCGCCGAGCCATGATGGCCGTCGAAAGAGCCGTTGCGTGTGCGCACGTCCATAAACGACGACAGACGCCCGTCGTATTTGGCCGGAAACGAAGATTTGAAGAAATCGACATAGCGGATTATATCGGAATTGAACGCCGAGAACAGTCCGCCAAAATGATTAACCTGATAGAGCGGCACATTGTCGAGCATATAGAGGTTTTCATCGGCATTTCCACCGTGGACATACATTCCGGCCATGCCCTCGGCTCCCTCCGCCACGCCCGGGTGGGTGTGAAGCGCCTTTATCACATCGTACTCGCCAAACATCACGGGAGTGTTGCGTATCTGCGCCTCAGTCACTTTCCGCGCCCCAATCTCAGCCGTCTCTACGGCCGGCGATTCAAGACGCGACACCACCACTATCTCCTCGAGCAATGTCGACTTATCGGCCGACGGCGTCACAACTTCAAATTTGGAAGGCCCGGCTGGCTGCGGCTTTTGTTTCGCGGCGCGTTTCTTTTTCAGCACCACATTACGTCCCTTTACTTTATATTCTATGCCGGTGTCTTTGAATATTATGTCGAGGGCCTTGCGCAAAGGCATGTCTTTTATATCGGCCGTCACTTTGATTCCGGCAAGCAAGTCCGACGAGTACACGAAATTCATGCCTGTCTGCCCGATGATGCTGCGGAACACCTCGGCGGCAGGGCGGTCGACCGCGCTGACTGTCACTTTCTGCGCGGCCGACGACAAGGCTACCGCCGCCAATAAGAATAATATGATGCGCCTCATCGCTCTTTAACGGTTATCTCTGTTGATAGAATATCGTTTATCGTGTCGATAAGGTCGACAGGCGTGCCTTCGTAACGGAGCGAGAGCACATAATCATCGGCATTCTCGGGCAAGCCTTCCACTTCCACACCATATACTTCGCGGATACGCTCTACCACCACAGGCAAGGGCGCGTTCTCGAAATCGACCACCCTTACTGTTTCCATAGGCGATATGGCAAGAGTTTCAGGCTCTTTGGCCGGCTCCACGTTATTATATTGCTGATAGATTATGGCCGCGGCAGCCGACAATGCTATCGCACCGGCCAATGCTGCCGCCACCCTGTACCGCCTCCACAGGCTCACTGCCGTGGCAATGCCAAGACGCCGCCAGGCGGCGTCTGTCGAGAACATCCCCCTTCGGTAATGGCGGGCCACAAAATGTATATTATTATCGTTGTCCATAATATAGATGCAGGAACATAAGCCGGAGGCTTGTGTTCCTTTCCTATCAGAAATCAAAACCTATGCGGAAAGAGAAAAAAGCCTTTGTGCCGTGGCCCTTGCCAATCTTTTCGTATGTGACATAGCCGCCGTCGGGGTCGGGGTTTACGTAATCGAAGTTGTAAATATCATATGAATAGCGTTGGACCGTGAGGCCTACACCAAGGTTAATGCCCATCTTGCGTCCCCAGTTGAACCGGTAGCCTATGCTCGGCGAGAAGTACACTCCCCCGCCCTGCGAGAGATTGTAGCCGAGGCGAAGGTCGCCGAAAGGTGTGAAGCGGCCGAATTTAAGGTCGGCGCGGCCTTGCACAAACACGGGCACAAGCCAACTGTCGATTTTTCCGCAGCGTTCCACTCCGATACCGGCGCCGGCAAAGAAAATGGGGTTTATCTGATAGCCGTGCGAGGTGGATATGCCCGTGTAAAGTGTTGACTCTGTGTTTCCGGGATACCACATGTCGATAGTGCCAAGGCTGTTGGCCCATTCGGCAAAACCGCGGTATCCGCTTTGAGGCTGACGCGCCACGGCAACCGACATGACAAACAGCAGTGCGAGTGAAAGAATGACAAATCGTTTCATAACGTCGTTTTTTGATTGGTTTTACCTCTATGACGCAATGAATCGAAAAAAGTCCTACTCGAAAATAAATATTTTTTGAGAAAATTGTGTGTCCCTGCACTGTTGGCACATCAGACGATAAAAATTGTGTGATGTATTTGGGTGGCGGAGCCACGTGGTTTTATATAACCACACATTTCAACGTGGGGAGGAAACGTGTACATCCGGGCATGGCGGAGTCATGTGGCAATATCAAGCAGCAATATGGCTCCGCCATGCTTTGTGTCTGTGCTCATATCCCAGTGTATAAAACCCTGTGATACATAAAACTAAGTGGTTCACGCCACAAATTAGACGACAACAGGCAAGGATATGGACACATGGAAATGATTGCGCTTCAAGACAATAGTTTGGATGAAGCAAAGCACCTCCAACGGTATTAACATTGTACGCGGCTTTAGAGCGTAGCCTATCGGAGCGTTATACGCCACTGTTAGCATTTTTAGCGCCCAGGTCAGCCTCAGCCTCAAAACCGTTATTCGTCAGCAACCTGTCTTAGCCCGGAAAAAGTTGACTCCTAAAACGAGTCAAAAATGTCGAACGC
>CANRZQ010000070.1 GCA_947644475.1 uncultured Muribaculaceae bacterium | reverse complement strand
GATATAAGCCCGGCCGGGATTCCGGCGGCCATGTGCATCTCGTAAAGGAGCGTGGCAATGGTGGTCTTGCCGTTGGTGCCTGTCACGCCCACGAGGGTGAGTTGCCGCGAGGGCGAGCCGAACCATTTGTCGGCGATAGTGCCGAGAGCCTCGACGCTATTTTCTACCAATATATATATAAGGTGTGGCGGCAACGCTTCAAGTCCTCCTTCCGGCATTTTTTCCGCCACCACACATGCCGCGCCGTTTTCTATGGCTTTGGCTATGAAGCAGTGTCCGTCGACGCTTACGCCGCGTGTGGCGATGAACATTGCCCCGGGGCGCACGTGCCGCGAGTCGGCCGTAATGCCGGCAATGTCGACATCGGCCGCGCCGGTGTTGCCCGCATGGGCCGTTTCATATGCTGGGAGAGATGAAAGGAGGTCGCTTAATATCATCTTTTTGTCTTTGTAGTGGATTCTATACTGAATTATATGAGGGATTATTTTGAACTGAATGTTACATGCACGGTCTTGCCCGAGGCATAGAGTTGGCCCGATGGCGGTTCTTGCGCCACGGCATAGCCTTGTCCCGATATTTTGATACGGTAGCCCGCATCCTCAATGCGTGCCACGGCATCTCTCACTCCAAGGCCGCGCACATCGGGGATGTGTCCCGACTCGGGTGCGGCCGGAATACGGAAATGACGGGCGTTGTCGCCCATTATCGAGCGCACATGCTCGATGTTGGCGGTTTCGCCGGCATATATCACGGGCGACGAGCCTTTCGGGCCTTCGGCGCGGAAGTCGGAGCGGTCGGCAAGCAGCCCGCGGGCGTGCATCTTCAATGCTATGTTCTTTACCACCATGCCCGAGGTGGTGGCGGCTCCGCGGAACTGCGGAGCGGGCTTGGATATGAGCACCATGCAGGTATAGCGCGGGTTCTCATATGGGAAAAATCCGCAGAAAGCCAGGCGGTACTGTCCTTCCTTGTAGCCCTTGACGGGAGCAGGCTCTCCTTTTTTGTTCTTGGACGTGTCGCGTTTCGCTTCGTTGGCTATGCGGCATGTGCCTGTCTTGCCTGCTATGGTCACGATGTCGGATTTGAGCGACTTGGCGGTGCCGCCTTGGCCGTAAACCACGCTGTGGAGCATTTCTTGCAGGATCTTGGCATTTTTACGCGAGCATATCGAATCGCGGACATACGACACTTCATTTTTTGTGACAGTGCCGTCGGGCGCGATAATTTCCTCTACCATGCGCGGTCGCAGGAATTTGCCGTTGGAGGCGATGGCGTTGTACACCGCGCATGTGTATAGCGGCGGAATCATCGTGGAGTATCCGTAGGCCATGCGCGAGAGCGACACTCGGCCGCCCAGTTTGGGGTCGAGGGTAGGGAAGTAGGGCGGACGCTCGCCGGCCATGCCGGTATTGAAGCGGTCGAAGAAGCCAAGTTCGCGCAGACGCTGGCGGAATCCGTTGAGGTTGTTCTCATATTGCGGCGCGATCAGTTTTGTCATGCCGATATTCGACGAGTACTCGATGAACCGGCTCACGGGCAGCGCGCCCGGCGAGTGGGTGTCGTGAATTGGCGAGCCGCCTGCGTATGCGTAACTGTGGCCTATCGGCATTGTGCGCTCGAGCGGGAATGCGTATCCGTCTTCAAGGGCCACAATCATAGAAATCGGTTTCATCACCGAGCCGGGCTCATAGGCCTGCAAGGCATAGTTCATGGCCTCGATATAGTTGCCGTTTTTGTCGCGGTCGAGATTCGAGATGGCCTTGATTGCTCCTGTGCCCACTTCCATCACTATGGCAGTGCCCCAGTCGGCCTCGGTTTGGCGGAGCATGGCTTGCAGTTCGGTCTCCACTATATCCTGTATGTCGATGTTGATGGTTGTGCGTATAGAGGAGCCGTTCTTGGCCGGTTCGTCGACCCATGATGTCACTTTCTGTGTCATCAGCGCATATCTTGCCGTGCCTGGACGTCCGGCAAGGATGGTGTCAAGGGCAAATTCAATGCCGGAATATCCTCGCAGCTGGTCGGTGAAGTCGCGGAGCGTGTCTTTGGGATTGTAATTCACCTTGTTGGGGACGAGCACATAGTTGCACCGGCCAATGCTTCGCTGGGCCATGTTGCCGTAAGGCATCACGCGCGCTTCCTTGGCTTCGTAATAGAGGCCGTGGGTATATTTCGAGCGGTAGCGTTTGAAGAACGGGAACCGGCGTATGCGCTCATAGTCGACGAATGTGGCCTTGCGCAGCAGCACATGGTTGGTCTTGCGTTTCTTCGGCTCCACGGTAAGGGGCTTTGCCAGATAGTCTTTCCATGCCTTTGCATCGCGGGTGGGGTAGTAGCAGGCAAGGGAGTCGGCCAGAGAGTCGATTGCGGCCACAAAGGCTGTGTCGCGCCGAGCCGACGCGCGGTAATCGAGATATATGGTGTATTGCGTGAGGTTGGTGGCCAGGACGGTGCCGTCGTCGGCATATATCTCGCCTCTTATTGGCTGCACGACAAATACCTGCGACAGCACCGAATCGGCTTTGCGGTTCCAGTCGTCGGCATGTATCACAGTTGTCGACAGCGCGTTGTATACAATAAGCGCGGCGAGGATTGAAATCACCGCCGACACAATGGCAAAACGCCACAGGGCATAACTGCGTTTGTTCTCGATTTTCATTTGCGGGAGAGTGGTATGAGTGGTTTGTTATTTTTGTATATGGAGGGTGTAGGGGGGCTGTTTCTGCGCCATGAGGCCAAGTCCTAAGGAGTCGACAAGATGGGTCATGGCCGACTCGCGTGTGCGCGAGTTGTAGAGGCTTTGCTGGCGGATGCTTTCGGAACGGACAATTGAAAGTTCGCGTTTAAGCGACTTTATTTGCTCGCGTTTCGTCTTCATCACATATCCGCTGTTGATGTAGCAGAGAAGCACCACTACAATCAGCACCACCGACACCTTATGGTTGAGGAACAGGCGGCTCGTGATGTATTCTCCGAAGAAGAATCTCCATCCGTAGTTGGAGATGCTCTCGGTATTTTTCTTCGATTTTGATTTCTTTTCAGCCATGACAAGGAGAGAACGTTATAGTTTGGTGGCCACACGCAGTTTTGCGCTCCGGCTGCGGGGATTCGCCTCTATTTCCTCGGCCGACGGCACTATGGGCTTGGATGTGAGCAGTTTCATGGGGGCAAGATTGCGACCGAAAAAGTCTTTGGCTTCGTTGCCGGCGATATTGCCCGTTTTCATGAAATTCTTCACCATGCGGTCTTCGAGCGAATGATAGGTGATTATGGCGAGGCGTCCGCCCTCGCGGAGCATTTTCAGCGACTGGTTAAGGAGGCTTTCGAGTGCCTGCATCTCACCGTTCACCTTAATTCGCAGGGCCTGGAATACTTGCGCAAGTTCTTTCTTCTCCTGCTTGGGATTGATGAACGGTCGTATTATCTCGAGCAGACGCTCTACCGTGTCGACCGCCCCGCGGCTGCGTTCGGCCACGATTGCGCGCGCTATCTTGCGCGCATTTTTCATCTCGCCGTAGATATAGAGGGTGTCGGCGATATCCGGTTCGTCGGCAGTGGCGAGATATTGCGCCGCGGTGATGCCTCCGCGCTGGTTCATGCGCATGTCGAGCGGGCCTTCGAACCGGAAAGAGAATCCGCGTGCCGGGTCGTCGAAATGATGGAACGACACGCCCAGGTCGGCCAGGATGCCGTCGACTTCTCCGGGCATTACGCCGTGGAAACGCATGAAGTTGGTAAGATATGAAAAATTGCCGTGAATAATCGTGAACCGGCTGTCGGTCATCGCGCGCTCCACGGCCTCGATGTCGCGGTCGAATCCGAAAAGGTGGCCGTCTGCCGACAGTCTCTCGACAAGAGCGCGGGAATGGCCTCCGCCTCCGTAGGTGGCGTCGATATACACTCCGTTGGGCTGTATATCGAGAGCCTCGAGCGATGCAGGCAGTAATGCAGGGATATGATAGACCGGTTCGTCCATATCTAATTGTTTGATTTATTGGTTGTTATTAGTCTGTGTCGGCCGTGCGCCACGGTGTCGCGCATGGCCGCATTTTACAATGTGCAAAGTTATCATTTTTTCGCAAGAATTTACATAATTTAATTATATTTTTTGGCCAAAAGTTATCTACATTATGCTATGTGCTGACAGTCAATACATTGCCCGTTTTGCGGTGTTGCATTTGTAAACAACTGGCGCGAACCGACGGCTGCTTTTTTTGTTGGAAAATTAGTTCTTAAAATTGCAGGATTGAAAATAAACTGATATATTTGTGACATGAAAAAAATAGCAGGCATCTTGGTTGCAATGCTTGTCGTTGCAGTATGGTCGACAGCATGTGCCGGCGAGCCTCCGGTAGCGGACAATCACCGTTGCGGCGAGTTTTCCGGCGCATGGATGCAGACTGTGTACCAGACCGGTTACGCCTCGCGCTCCACAGAGCAAAACAAACGTTATCTGCGCGACCAGCTCGACCGGCTCCGCAAGGCCGGGATTACAGCCGTGCTGTTTCAGGTGAGGCCAAGCGCCGACGCTTTCTACGACAGCAAACTCGAGCCTTGGAGCCGTTTCCTGTCGAAAGATGGCCGTGCGCCAAAGCCATATTGGGATCCGCTGGAATTCATGGTGGAGGAGGCGCATGCGCGGGGAATGGAACTCCACGCATGGATTAACCCTTACCGCGTGTCCACATCCAAAAAAGAGCGTCTTCCCCAAGGCCATATCTACCACCGCCACCCCGAACGCTTTGTCCGCTATGCCGACGGCCTGATATACTTCGACCCCGGAATACCCGAAAACAGAAAATGGATAGTGGAGGTGGTGTCCGACATTGCCTCGCGTTACGACATCGACGGCGTGCATTTCGACGACTATTTCTACCCCTATCCCGTGCGCGGCAAAGATTTCCCCGATGCCGCATCATATAAGAAATATGGGAAAAAGAAAAATAAGGCAGCATGGCGCCGCGAGAATGTGGATATGCTCATAGCCGACATCCACGACACCCTGCGGAAAATAGGAGAAAAAAAACATCATCATATCGAGTTCGGCGTGAGCCCGTTCGGCATCTGGCGCAACAAGGCTTCCGACCCTCGCGGCTCGGCGACATCTGGATTGCAGAACTACGACGACCTGTATGCCGACCCGCTCCTGTGGGCCGAAAAAGGATGGGTCGACTATCTTATTCCTCAGATTTATTGGGAAAACACCCACAAGCGCGCCCCCTACACAGAACTTATCCTGTGGTGGGCCACAAATGTCGACCCGCGATGCAAACTCTACATAGGCCAGGACGTAGAACGCACCATGAAATCGCGCGAACTCCGGCTCAAAACTCAACTCGCCACCGACCTCGATGCCGTGAAGGGCAACTGCTGGTGGCCGGCAGGCACTATCACTGCCAACACGCTCGGGGTGGCCGATTCACTGAGTGTCATGTATAGATAATCTTTAAGCGATGATTTCAGTTATCGTGCCTGTATATAACGGTGAAAAATATCTCCGCGAATGTCTCGACTCGATATTGGCGCAGACTTGTGTCGACATCGAGGTGCTGGCCGTCGACGACGGCTCGACCGATGCCTCGGCCGGAATAATCCGCGCTTATGCCAAGGCTGACACTCGTGTCAAATACCTGCACAAGCCGAACGGTGGCCTGTCTTCCGCCCGCAATTTCGGATTGGATGCAGCGCAGGGCGAATATGTAACATTTGTGGATGCCGACGACATGCTTGCCCCGCGATTCTGCGAGGTCTTGCTCGCGGAATTGGGCGATGCCGATATTGTCAAATGTGGATTCTCGCGCCGCCCCGTGCAATGCGGCCCGGTGGAGGCTAAAAGATTCTCTCCGGCATATTTCATAGAGAAGACGCTCTACCAGACGCGATTCCATTGCTCGGCATGGGCCGGGGTCTACCGTAGGAGCCTTTTCAGCAATGTGCGCTTTGCCGAAGGTCTGTATTACGAGGACCTTGATATTTTTTATCGCCTTGTAGAGGCATCCGGTAAAGAAGTAGTGTGGATCGACGCGCCGCTTTACTTCTACCGCGACAACCCGTCAAGTTTTTTAAACACATTCACCGACAAGCGTCTCGATGTGCTCAAAGTGACTGAGCGGATAGAAAGGCACTATGCCGGAACTCCTTTGCTTGCCGCCGCGCGCGACCGTCGCTACTCTGCCAACTACAACATGGCGCTTGTCGCCGGACTTAACGGCCGCCACGACATAAGCCGCCAATGCTGGTCGCTCGTCAAGGCATGCCGCCGTGAGGTTATTCTCAACCCGCGCAGCCGCATCAAGAACCGCATCGGCGCCGCTATTTCATATCTTGGCCGCCGCGTGTCGCTCCTTCTCGCAAAAATAATAGAATGACGCAACTTATGCATATATTAATGGTAGACAATGCAATATGGCATAATCACGGCGAAACCGTGGCAAACTAAATCTTGAATTATTATCACTTTCACTAAACACAATATCATGAATTTTACAAAAAATCTTGTAGGCGCCATGGCCATATCGATTCTGTCTGTGGGTCACTCCCCGGCTCAACCCCCGGCGGTAGACGCCAAGTATGAAACATTCCCCGCTTACAGCGGTTCTGACCTCGAACTCACAGTCGACGCTGCCGGCACGCATTTTGCCCTGTGGAGCCCCGAGGCCACAGCCGCCCGCGTAAACCTGTACGACACCGACCGCAACACTCCCGCAGTCCAAGTCCTCGACATGACAAAAGGCGACAGCGGCGTGTGGCGCGTATCTGTGCCCGAACGCCTCTATGGCAAATTCTACACATTTCAAATTCTCCATAATGGCAAGTGGCTGTCGGAGACCCCCGGCATCTGGGCCAAGGCCGTAGGCGCCAACGGCGAGCGTGCCGCCATAATCGATTTCGCAACCACCGACCCCGCAGGATGGGATGCCGACCGCGGCCCGCAGGTGAAGGCTATGACCGACGCCGTGATATACGAGATGCACCACCGCGACTTTTCCGAACATCCGTCGAGCGGAATCGTCAACAAGGGCAAGTTCATAGCCCTCGCAGAAAAAGGCACGCACACGCCCGCAGGCGACAAGACCGGCATCGACCACCTCAAAGAATTGGGCGTGACCCACGTGCACATCCTCCCGTCTTACGACTACAACTCTGTCGACGAGACCAATCTGCAAGCCAACCAATACAACTGGGGCTACGACCCATATAACTATAACGCCCCCGAAGGCTCCTATTCCACCAACCCTTCCGACCCATCGGCGCGTGTGCGTGAGATGAAGGAAATGGTTAAGGCTCTTCACGATGCCGGCATCGGCGTGATCATGGACGTGGTGTACAATCACACGGCCAACAACGACGACTCTAATTTCTCGCTCACAGCCCCCGGGTATTTCTACCGCCACCGTCCCGACGGCTCATATTCCGACGCTTCGGGCTGTGGCAACGAGACCGCGTCAGACCGCGAGCAGATGCGCAACTTCATCGTCAACTCCGTGAAATACTGGGCCGAGGAATATCATATCGACGGATTCCGCTTCGACCTTATGGCTATCCACGATATCGACACGATGAACGCCGTGGCCAAGGCATTGAAAGAAGTGAATCCCAACATCTTCGTCTATGGCGAGGGCTGGACAGCCGGTGACTCGCCCCTGCCCGCCGAGCGTCGCGCCCTCAAAGAAAACGTTGCCAAAATGGAAGGAATCGCGGTATTCTCCGACGACATCCGCGATGCCGTGAAAGGACATTATTCCGACGCTTCCGACCGTGGATTTGCCACAGGCAAGCCCGGCTCGGAAGAAACCGTGAAAATAGGCATAGTGGCGGCCACTCCCCACCCGCAAGTCGACTACTCGAAGGGCAACAACTCAAAATTTGCATACGCCTCCTCGCCCACGCAGATCGTGAACTATGTGTCGTGCCACGACGACCTGATGCTCACCGACAAACTCCGCAAATCCCTCCCCGATGCCACCGATGCACAGCGGCAGCGTGCGGCCCGCCTTGCGCAGACCATTGTATTTACCTCGCAAGGCACCCCGTTCATGTTTGCAGGCGAGGAAATTTTCCGCGACAAAAAAGGCGTGCACAATTCCTACAAGTCGCCCGACTCAATCAACGCCATCGACTGGACGCTCAAACACGACAATGCCGACCAGTTTGCCTACTATCAGCAACTCATACGCCTGCGCAAGGAGCATCCCGCTTTCCGCCTCACTTCGGCCGACGAGATAGCGCGTCATCTTAAATTCGACAAAACGACACAGCCCAACGTCATATCCTACGCCTTGACCGGTAATGCCGGAGGCGACACATGGCGCGACATCCGCGTGGTGTTCAACGGCAACACCGAAGCCGTCACGGTGAAAATCCCCAAAGGGAAATGGACCGTAATTGCCGACGACGGCCGCATCAATGCCGACGGCCTCGGCTCATCATCCGGCGGCACCCTTACGGTGGCCCCCACCTCGGCCCTCATCCTTGCCCGTGAATAATACGGCGGAGCCTGAATAATAATTCATTGATTTGCCTCAAAGTTGCAAAAAATTCGTAACTTTGAGGCAATTTATTTATAAATGCATGGAAAGATTAATGCTATCACGGTGCACGGACCGTGCGTCCCTACTGTGACATGCTTATACCTTATCACTCATACTTTATACTTTTATAAAAATGGACAGATTCATTACCGTAGCAATACACACATACGACAGGGCCGTGGCCCTAAGGGCCCTGCTCGAAAGCCAGGGCGTGGAAGTGGAATTCAGAAATGTCAATATCGAGCATCCCGTGGTGTCGTCGGGAGTGCGCGTCCGTATCCGGGAGAACGACCTCCCGCTTGCGCTTAGAATAATAGAGAACAGGGAAATATTCGCCGAGCAGCCTGCCGTTGGGCGCATCACCGACGCGTCGAGGCCAATACTCGTTCCTGTGGATTTCTCCGACTATTCGCTGGAAGCGGCAAAGGCGGCATTTGCCATTGCCGACAAGCATCACACCGGCATCATTCTGCTGCACACATACATCGACCCATATGTGGCCGGAAACATGCAGCTCACCGACAGCCTCACATACGAGATTGCCGATGCCGATTCGCGCAAGGTAATAGAGGAGACGTCGCGCACGCGCATGGGCCATTTTGCCGCGCGCCTCCGCGACATGATAAAGCAGGGCGACATACCGCCCGTGAGATTCGAGACCTGCGTGGTGGAGGGCGTTCCCGAAGATGCCGTGAACGACTTCACCAAAAGCAACAATCCATTCCTTATAGTCATGGGCACTCGCTGTTCCGAGCGCAAGGAGCGCGAGATGATAGGCTCGGTCACCGCCGAGGTGCTCGACAAATGCCGCTTCTCGGTGCTGGCGATACCGGAATCAAAAAAAGCGTCCCCGCACGGATGCTTCTCCAAAGTCCTTTTCTTTTCCAATGTCGACCAGGAGGATATCCTGGCCATGGACACCCTTCACCGCCTGTTCCCCGATGCCAATGCAAAGGTCACGATAGCCAACATACCCGGGAAGAAACGCCCCTTCGAGCGCAAGCCCGACGAGGCCCTCGCCCGGCTTAAAGCATACTGCGAGACCAACTTCCCCAATTTCAGTTTCGACACCGCCGCGCTCTCGCTCGACAAAGCCGTCGAGGATTTCAACGCCCTGGAAGAAGGCTCGGGATTCGACCTGATAGTGGTGCCTAACAAGAAGAAAAACGTATTCTCCCGGCTGTTCAACCCGTCGCTTGCCCATAAGATTCTTTTCGCCGCCGATATTCCCATGCTCGTTATCCCTGTGTGACGGGAAGGTGGATTTTTAGTCGGCGCAAAAAAAATTACAAAAATATTTTAAATCGTTAATTCTTAGGCGATTCGCAGTGTTGCACGAAAAAATGTAAAACTGCGTGGAACGCGCACGTGTGTTTTGTAATCATCTGAAAAATAATCATATATCAAGTGTATTTTAAGCGATGCTTGAATTTTGAAGTGTAAATTCTGCTAACGTATTGACTTACAAAGTCATTGCAAATATTCCAAATTTCCAATATTTCGAGCACTTTTTTTTAAAGAAAATTTGTAGTAAATTTGCGTTCCCAATCCAGCAACGACCTCTCACGATGACATCAAACGACCATATACAACTTTGGGAGCAATGTAAGGCTTTCATAAAAGATAATCTTGACCCGCACCTTTTCGAAGTGTGGTTCGAGCCCATCACTTCATTCGGGTTCGACAGCAATATGCTTACCCTTATGTTGCCCTCGTCGTTTTTTGTAGAGCAACTCGAAGAGCGTTTCATCAAACTGTTCCGTTCGGCGGTAGACAAGGTATATGGCCCCGGCACGCAGATTTATTACCGTTATATTCAGGTTCAGAATCAGCCCGACACTGCCGTAAGCCAGCGAAGCACCACCCCTTCGGCCACAATCCTCAACCAGCAGCACGCACAGGCTGCCAACCCTTTCCGCGCCCAGCCCAAGGTAAATTTCGACCCGCAGCTCAACCCCCGGTATACGTTTGAGAACTACTGCGGCGGTGAGTCGAACAAAGTTGCCATTGCCATAGCCGAGGCCATAGCAGCCAACCCGCACGACAATGCCTTCAACCCTCTCTTCCTTTTCGGCTCGACAGGCGTGGGCAAGACCCACCTCATCCAGGCCATAGGCATACGCATAAAGGAAAACAATCCCGACGCGCGCGTGCTTTATGTCACCGCACGCCTGTTCGAGAGCCAGTACACCGCAGCCGTGGCTAAGGGCAACACCAACAGTTTCTTCCTCTTCTATCAAAGCATCGACACGCTTATTATCGACGATATCCAAGACCTCGGCGGCAATAAGCCCAAGACACAGAACACGCTGTTCCATATCTTCAACCATCTTCACCAGAACAACCGCCAGATTATAATGTCGTCGGACTGTCCGCCCTCGGAGATGGAAGGCTTTGAGGCCCGTATGCTCGGACGTTTCAAGCGTGGTATGATTGCCGAACTCGAACGCCCCGACATCGAACTGCGCCGCAACGTGCTTGTGCGCAAAGCCGAACAAGACGGTCTGGAAATTCCCCGCGAGGTAATAGATTTTGTGGCAGAGAACGTCACTGATTCAATTCGTGAACTCGAAGGCATCATGGTGTCGCTCGTGGCTCATGCCACAGTGCTCAACTGC
>CANRZQ010000069.1 GCA_947644475.1 uncultured Muribaculaceae bacterium | reverse complement strand
TTGTAGTAGTTGCCGAGGATGAGGTATGTCTCTTTGTAGAGGTTGAGTTTGTTTTTGGGATTGGCAACGTCGGCGTTGGCGGGATCGCTGTCGAGCATGGCAAGTACCTCGGTGTAGGCGTCGAATGTTTCTTTCGAGGGGTTGGCCATGTCGTTGCCGCCTTTTGCGAGGTAGAAGCGGCCGCGACGCTGGAGGTATTCGGGCATTACTTCAGATGTGCCGGCGATAACCTTGTTGATTGCTTCGAGGCCACGGTCGGCATCGGCTTTCTGCTGGTCGCCTTCCGAGCGGTTGGCGGCGTTGAGCCAACGGCCGGATGCCTGGAGATAGTCGGTGAGCGAGGGGCTGTCGCTGTTGGCGATATACTTGTCGAATGCTTCGGCTGCTTCCTGGTATTTGCCTGCCTTGGTGTAGGCGTTGGAGAGCGACTTGTAGTTGTCGGGACGGGAGGGGTCGAGGTTAACGGCAGCCTGATATTGGATGAGGGCCACGGAGTCCTGTCCTAATTTTTCGAGCACATCGGCGTATGTTGTGTAGTCGTTGGGCTGGAATTTTGCGGGAGGGGTGGGGGTTACGGCAAAGAATTTCTCAGCTGCTTTTACTGCTTCTTCGTTCTGGTCGAGAGCGGCGAGGTCGAGGAGTTCGATACGGAGCATCTGGAAGTCGTTGGGAGTCTGGGCGAGGAGTTCGCGGGCAACATCAAGCGATTTCTGATATTCGCTGTTGGCGTAGAGAAGCACTGAGTAGCGCGATTTGTCGGCGGGGAAGTGGTTGGGGTTCTGGATGTAGTTGCCGTATTGCTGGGCGGCTTTTGTCCACTGCGATGTCTCGTAGTATTTTTCAGCGAGTTCGCGCTGGGCGAGTGCCGAGTTGGGCTGCTTGGCAAGGAGTTCCTCGAGTTTGGAAACTGAGTACTGGGGGTTTACGCCGATGTATGCGTTGGCATATTTTACGTAGCCTTCGGGGTTGTCGAGGTCGTAGGTTGTGGCCATTTCGTATTTGCCGGCTGCGCCTCCGAGGTCTTTCTGGTCGAAGAGCATGTCGCCTTCGAGGATGTAGATTGCGGGTTCGGCGTGTTTCGAGTCCTTGTGGGCTTTTGCGAGGAATTTTTCGATTTCCTTGGCATATGCCACGGGATCGGCTTTGTAGTAGGCGCGGGCAATGTCGACAGTGATTTCATTGTTTTTCTTGCCGTATTTCTGGGCAAGTTTGAAATTGTCTTCTGCGGCCGATTTTGCTCCGTTGAGCAGGTCGATAGCGCCGAGGCCTACGTAGTTGTAGGGATTTTCGGCATTTGCGGCCACGCCGTTTTTGAAAGCGGCTTGTGCTGCGGCCTTGTCGCCGTGGGCAAGGGCGGTCTGGCCTATGTAGTAGTAGGCGAGGGCCTTGTCGGTGCCGGCATCGTTGAGAGTGCGCTGGAGTATTTCAGCGGCATTGTCATACTGTCCGGCCTTGTAGTACTCAATACCGTCTTGGTATCCGTCGGCTGCGGCAGAGAAAGCCACACCGAGCATCAGGGGAATCAGATACTTACATTTCATGTCAGTAGAGGTGAAATTGGTTTATTATTTGTTTTTATTTATTTTAATTTGATTATTTATTTCTATGAAAGTTTAGCCTGCCTGGTGGTTTTTATTCCACAAGTTCCACCACATTTATTTGCATGCGGGCGGGAAGCACGCCGGTCTTCATGATTATCTTCTGGCCCGAGTAAGAGGTGACAAATGAATAGAATCCTCCGGCAGGGCTGCCTGAATGGGCGAGTGTGATCATGTAGATTGAGCGGGTGAGGGGATAGGAGCCGTCGTAGATGTTCTGCTGGTAGGGGCGGTAGGCACGTCGGTCGTCGTTGCGCATGAGCGCGAGCACTTTCACGCCTGAGCCTTCTACGCGGGAGTTGATGTCGTCCATTTTTACGGCTGCCGTCTCATCGGTCACTTCTGCGGCGATAGAGTCGACCGACTCGATTTTGCGCAGGTCGGTCGTAAGCCAGCTTACGCCGATTACGCCGATTGCCGAACGGTCTTTTTTCACGGCGTCGAGCACTCCCGCGATAGAGCCTTGGGCATATACGTTAGGCCCGAGTTCCTTGCCGTTGATAAGGGAGTCGCGCATGTATTTCACCATCGACGAGCCTGCGTCGTCGAATACGATGGCAATGGGCTTGTCGGGATAGTCGGGATGGAGGTCTTGCCAGGTTTTGATTTCACCTGAGAGTATCTCGCCCACCTCGCGCAGCGACATTGCGTCGGCAGGGTTGGCGGGGTTCACCACAAGAGCCACAGCGTCGACGGCGATGCGCGACGAGCGCGGAGTGCGGCGTTTGTCTTTAAGACGCTTCACCTCGGCCTGGGTAAGGTCGCGGGGTATCACGATGGTGCGCGTGTTGAGCGACATGAGCGAGTCGAGGGCTTCGGCTTCCGTGCCGTAGCGGGCAAGCACGTGCGCCTCTGGATATATGTATTCAAACACATCGATTTCCTGCTCCATGATGTTTTCGAACGAATTGTCGCAGAACAATGTCGACGAGCCCGAAGTGGAGGTGTTTGTCTTTTTTTCTGGATGCACGCAGCCGCCCATCGCAATTGCAAGGGCAGCCACGGCCATAAGTTTCAGAAATCGCGTCGTTTTCATCTGCTGTAATAGTCTTTGCCTGATATTTGACGATATGCGCGGAAAATACCGTAGATTATGAATACCACGCCAAGCATCCAGCGTACCCAGGTCCAGCTTTCATCCCAACGGAAGAAGTTGATAATCATGAGTATGCCCATGCCCACGAAAATGACAATCATGAAGATGCCGAAAATCGTGCGCAGTATCTTATTGGGAGTGGGCACCACGGGGCGGCCTTCCTCCTCGTTATATTCTTCGGGGTGCATCTTGCGGCGATATTCCTCGAAGTTCTGGTTGTCTTGATCAAACATACTCATAATAAATAATTTTAGCGGGTTCTTTTTTTATAAAAGAAACGCACTTAGGCCACGAAAGTTCATAACCGACCGCTAAGTTACACAAAAATGTTGAGATTGAGGCAAAAATATCCAAAAATATTGTGGGGCGTTAGCCTGTATGGCGTCATTTTCGCATCAGTCCTCGCAATAGTGGCGCAGAACACGGCGGTAGGAATTGAAAATCTTCGATTTGGATACGAAGCCCACATATTTTCCGTTTTCCACCACCGGCAGGTTCCATGCGCCGGTCTGGTCGAAGGTCTTCATCACCTTTTCCATCGATTCGCCCACTTCTATTTTTGCCGCCGGGGTAGACATGAATGTGCTCACACGCATCTTCCGGTAAAGGTCGGGGCGGAACATGATGTTGCGTATCTCGTCGAGGAGCACCACGCCAAGGAGCATGCCGTCGTCGGAGAGGACGGGAAATAGATTGCGGTTCGACTGCGAAATCACTTCTACCATTTCTTTCAGCGTCATTTCCGGCTTTACCGCCAGGAATCCGGTCTCGATTACGGAGTCGATTTTCAGAAGCCGCAGCACGGCCTTGTCCTTATGGTGGGTGAGCAGCTGCCCACGCTTGGCCAGACGCATTGTGTAGATGCTGTAAGGCTCGAATATCTTAATTGTGCCGTATGAGATTGTCGACACTATAAGCAGCGGCAGGAACAGCTGGTAGCCGCCTGTAAGTTCGGCCGTGAGGAAGATGGCCATAAGCGGGGCGTGCATTACTCCCGACATTACCCCGGCCATGCCTATCAGGGCGAAATTTTTTGTGGATACGCCCGGGCCGATGCCGAAGTAATTCACTATGAAGGCGAAAAGGAAGCCTGTGAGGCAGCCCACATAGAGCGATGGCGCGAATGTTCCGCCCACGCCGCCGGCTCCGTTTGTCGATGAGGTGGCGAATGCCTTTGTGGCTATCACCACAGCGATGAAGAGCATGATGAAAATCACCGACGAGCCTTCCCCGTGGAATAGCGACCCTTGGAGAATCGACTCGACATCGCCGCGGAGCAGCCCGTTGATTGAGCCGTATCCCTCGCCATAGAGCGGCGGAAAGAGGAAAACGAGCAGCGAGAGGATGGAGCAGCCTACGGCGGTCTTGTTCCAGCGGTTCTTGAAGCGTCCGAAGAAATTCTCCATCATGTTCATCACACGGGTGAAGTAAAGCGACACCAGTCCGCACGCCACGCCCAAAATCAAAGCGTAGGGGACGCGCGCTATGGTGAAGTTCTCGCTTTGCACGAAGAAAAACTCGAAATCATAGCCCGTATATGCGTAGGCGATGGTGCAGCTCGTTATCGACGCTATGAGCAGCGGCATCACCGACACTGTGGTAAGGTCGAGCATCAGCACTTCGAGGGTGAAAAGCATGCCCGCAATCGGGGCCTTGAATATGCCTGCGATACCGGCGGCGGCCCCGCATCCCACAAGTATCATCAATATCCTTGGCGACAGCCTGAACAGCGAGCCGAGATTCGAGCCTATCGACGCGCCGGTGTAGACAATCGGGCCTTCCGCACCGACCGAGCCGCCAAAGCCTATGGTGACCGATGACGCCACAATCGATGTGTAGATATTATGCCGTTTGAGCCGGCTTTTTTTCTGCGATATGGCGTAAAGCACACGGGTTACACCGTGTGATATGTCGTCCTTTACAATGTATCTTACGTACAATGCCACTATCACGACACCGACGGCCGGGCAAAGGATATAGGCCCAATGGATTCCGCTGCCGGCGCCGGCAAGCGACAGCACGAAATTGCCAATGGTGTGGATGAGCCATTTCAGCACCATAGCGGCCAGGCCGCCGAAAATGCCGACGACAAATGAAAGGAAAATAACAAAATTCTTTTCCTTGACGTGATGCTCGCGCCAAAGGATAAATTTCTGGAACCATTGCGGCATCCCGGAGTTGTTTTCTGTCTGCGGTGCTGCCATGTGTCAAACTCCTTTCCCCGTGATAACGGTATTGAATGTGTAGAAAATAATCTTTATGTCAACTCCGAACGACAGGTTCTCGATATATAGCAGGTCGTATTTCAGGCGTTCGATCATCTGCTCGACTGAAGAGGCGTATCCGTACTTCACCATGCCCCAAGATGTGATGCCGGGGCGTACCTGATGGATGAGGCTGTAATACGGGGCCTTCTCGAGAATCCTGCGGATGTAGAATTCGCGCTCGGGGCGCGGACCCACGAGCGACATGTCGCCGCGGAGCACGTTCCAGAATTGCGGTAGTTCGTCAATCCGGTATTTGCGCATAAACCGGCCAACAGGGGTGATGCGCGGGTCGTCGACAGTCGACAGCGACGGGCCGTTGGTCTCGGCGTCGACATACATCGACCGGAATTTCAATATATTGAAGGGTCGCTTCTGCCTTCCGATGCGGGTCTGCCTGTATATCACCGGCCCGGGCGACTGCCGTTTTATTATGATGGCCACGACTGCGAACACCGGCAGCAGGCAAAGCAGGGCAATGGCCGACACCGTAATGTCGCCAAGCCGCTTGAGGTTGGCCGTGGCGGCCGGAATCCGCGAGCGCGTCAGGTCGATAAACGGTTCACCGCCCACCATTGATGTGCGGGGGCGCGATGTAATCATATCGTAGGACCCGGGGGTGATGAGAACCGATTTTTCAAGCGGAAACAGCGCGTTCACTATTTTCAGGACTTGCTCCGGAGTGAGCCCGGGGGCTATGACGAATGTCTGGATGTTATTGCGCTCGCACAGGTCTTTTATCCCGGCGATGGAAAAATCAGGCGAGACATGTCCTGTGATTTTGCGCCCTATTTTTCTCAGCGAACTTTCTATTGTGTCTGAAAATCGGGCAATTTCGTCATCCTTGCCTATGATTAACGTATTGAAAGATACGGCTCCGCTGCGGATATGCCGCGCCGTGGCCGTCGACAGCATCACGCGGGGGAGCGACGGCACCACGGTAAGGAGCAGCCAAAGCACGGCCACAAGTTCGTAATTGGTCATACGGTCGGGCACCGCATCGTTGAACAGGGCGGCGAAATAGATGAGGATAGTGCCGAACAAGGCCGTTACTGCCGTGTTGAGCACATCGTCGAGGCGCGATTTCAGAATCACATCCTCGTAATAACCGCTCATCCAGTAGATACCTAACATCCCGAGCGGGAACACAACCATGCCCACCGGCACCATGTCCATGCACAGGAATTCCCTGAAATTGATTTCATATTCGAAGTCAAGGTTGAAATACCGGATTATGGTGAAGGCAAACCACGCCACGCTCACCGATAAATAGTCGGCAAGGATATAAGAGATGCGAAGGCGTAGCTGTCGTTTTAACATTCGGTTATTTCCGCAATATTTTGAATACCCCGTTGTCTGAAATCTTGATGACGAGCGATGGCCGCGCCGCGGTGCGGTCGGTTTGCCGCGAGAGACAGGCGTAGTCCACGGCATTTTTTATGTCATCGGAAATCTCGTCGAAGAACGCGGCAGCCGTGGCTCCGCTGATATTTGCGGATGTCGACACCAACGGGCGTCCAAGTCCGCGGATTATGGCCGACGATATTCGTTCCGACGTGACACGCACGGCAAGCGAGCCGTCGGCGGCGATCATCGACGGCGCAACGCCTGTGCCGTGGTCGTAGACTATCGTTGTGGGGCGGTCGGAAGCCTCTATCAGTTGATATGCCACATCCGGCACATTGTCGACCGTGCGCTCGAGCATTGCCAGCGAATTCACAAGGGCAATAAGAGCCTTGGAGTCGGCGCGGTGCTTTATCTCAAACACCCGCTTCACCGCCGCCTCGTTTGTGGCGTCGCATCCGATGCCCCACACCGTGTCGGTGGGGTAGAGTATCACTCCGCCGCGGCGGAGGGCGTCGACGGCGGCTCGCACATCGGCAAGTTCTTCCTGTGAGAGTCTCGGGGTCATTGGATTATTATACGTTGAAACGGAAGTGCATTATGTCGCCGTCCTGCACCACATATTCTTTGCCTTCAACGCCCATTTTGCCGGCTTCCTTCACGGCGGTCTCTCCGCCAAGGCTTACATAGTCGTCGTATTTTATCACTTCGGCGCGGATGAAGCCTTTTTCAAAGTCGGTGTGGATAATGCCGGCGCACTGGGGGGCTTTGGAGCCGCGGCGGAATGTCCAGGCGCGCACCTCGTCCTCGCCTGCGGTAAAGTAGGTCTGCAAGTCGAGCAGGGCATAGGCCGCGCGGATAAGACGCGACACGCCCGACTCTTCAAGGCCTATCTCGTTGAGGAATTCCTGGCGTTCTTCCCATGTGTCGAGTTCGGCGATCTCGCTCTCGGTCTGTGCGGCCACTACCATGAGTGACGCGCCCTCGCCGGCTATGGCCTCGCGCACGGCCTCGACGTAGGCATTGCCCGTGGAGGCCGATGCGTCGTCGACATTGCACACATAGAGCACGGGCTTGCTTGTGAGCAGGAACAGGTCGCGGGCAAAACGCTGCTCGTCGGCAGTCTCGAACTCAACTGAGCGGGCAGGGCGTCCCTGGTCGAGGGCATCCTTGTAGCGTTGAAGCACATCGGCCTGGAGTTTTGCTGTCTTGTCGCCGGTAGCGGCGGCTTTCAAAGTCTTGGCAAGACGCGACTCGATGGTCTCCAAGTCCTTGATTTGCAATTCGTAATCGATAATTTCTTTGTCGCGCACGGGGTCGACAGTGCCGTCGACGTGGGTTATATTGTCGTCGTCGAAGCATCGGAGCACATGCAGTATGGCGTCGGTCTCGCGGATATTGGCAAGAAATTTGTTGCCGAGGCCTTCGCCTTTCGACGCGCCCTTGACAAGGCCGGCGATGTCGACGATTTCCACAGTGGCCGGCACTGTGGAGCGCGGATGGCACATCTCCACGAGTTTGTTAAGACGCTCGTCGGGTACGGTGATTACGCCTACATTGGGCTCGATTGTGCAAAAAGGAAAGTTTGCCGACTGCGCTTTGGCGTTCGACAGACAGTTGAAAAGAGTTGATTTACCTACGTTTGGCAATCCTACGATGCCGCATTTTAATGCCATGTCTATATAAAGTTGTTGTCATTGCGCGCCGGCCGCGGATCGGGCCGGATGCAGTGTATGTGGTGGTTTATGAATATAGGAAACGCTTGATTGAGCGTTTGGGAGTTTTCTCAAATTCCTCAGGAATGAGTTGTATTTTCTCTATTTGCTCATATGGGGCGAGCAATCGGTTGAGTTCTGTGCGGGTTTGCGCCATGATAGGGTCGAGGCGGTCCACAGTAAGGCCGTCGCGGTCGAGCGCCTCCATGTCGGGATATACAAGGGCAGTAAGGCGTCCGTTGCGTTCCACGACAAGGCTTTCGCCCACGTATGGCATATTGTTGAGTTTGGCTTCTATTTCCTCCGGGTAGATGTTCTGCCCGTTGGCGCTGAGAATCATTGTCTTGTAGCGGCCGCGTATAAATACTGTCGTGCCGCCGGGTCCGCCAATAAATCCCATGTCGCCCGTGTGGAGCCATCCGTCGGGCTCGAGCACATCGGCGGTGGCCTCCGGATTCTTGTAATAGCCTTTCATCACGTTCTGCCCCCTTACAAGTATCTCGCCGGGAGCATCTTCGGGAGCGTCGTCCGGACGCACTGTCCGCGCCTCCATGATGCCGGGAAGCGTGGCGCCAGATGAGCCGGGGATGAACTCTTGCCAGGGCGTGTAACTTATCAGCGGCCCGCATTCGGTCATGCCGTAGCCGACAGTGAACGGAAACTTGATTTTGTGCAGGAAATCCTCAACCTCGGGGTTGAGCGGGGCGCCGCCCACAATCACCTCCTCAAACTCGCCTCCGAATGCCTCTACAAGCCGCGACTTTATGCGCATGTATATGGCGCGGTCGAGACCCGGCACGGCAAGAACCCAGCGCATGGCGCGCGTGGTAATCATGGGCACAATGAGTTTGCGGTAGATTTTCTCAAGGATGAGCGGAACACATATGATAAGCGAGGGCTTCACCTGTGCAAATGCACGCATCAATATCTGTGGCGACGGTATCTTGCCAAGCAGCGTCACGTGGCTGCCAACGGCCAGAGGCACGAGCATGTCGAAGGCGCAGCCATAGGCATGGGCCAGCGGCAGGAACGACAGCGCGCGTGAGCCTTGGTAATGAAGCCCCGACTCGATGCCGAACATTACGTTGCCCAGCAGATTTCCGTAAGTGAGCATTACGCCTTTTGAAAACCCGGTGGTGCCCGATGTGTAGTTTATAACGGCCACGTCGTCAAGGTCCATGTCGGCGTAAACTATGTCGTTGCCGGCAAAGCCGTTGGGATATTTGTTGTTGATGCGGCGAGTGAGTCCGCGCAGCGACGAGCTGAATACGCCCTTGCGCTTGCCCTCGCTTATTTCATCGAGCACCACGCGCCGGTCGAGCGACACAGCCGCCTTCACTTTCGGCATCTGGCTGAAATCCATATGCTCGTAGATATTCTCGCTCACAAAGAGAAGCACCGCGTCGGAGTGGTTGATGATATGCTGGGCGTCGCGCGGATTGAAATCCTGCAACACCGGCACTATCACCGCTCCATATGTGATGGTGGCCATGAATACAGCCACCCAGTCGGGCGTATTCTTGCCCATGAGGGCAATTTTGTCGCCCTTCTTCACGCCACAGGATTCATACAGCAGATGGATCCTTGCTATTTTCTTGGCGAACTCGCCGTAGGTCAATGTCGTGTCCGAGCCGTAAGCCGTTACGGCAGGCAACATAAAGTTAGTGCGGAACGAGTTCTGGTATATTTTTGTAAGTGATGCCATTGCTGTATGAAAAATTATGTATGTTTGTCGCCGGGAGACGAATGTCCCGGCTGGCCGGGCTTAAATCAGGTCGAGATACGAGCAGATAGTCGTGAAAATATCGTCGACCGACCCCTCGCCGTTGATTTTGGTGTAGCGGCCCGATGTAGTGTAGTGGTCTTTGAGCGGAGCCGTTTGCTTGTGGTACACAGCGATGCGCTGCTTTATAGTGCGTTCGTTGTCGTCGGCGCGTCCGGTCTGTTGGCCACGTAGGAGCATGCGCTCGGTGAGCATCTCGTCGGGCACTTCAAGTCCGATTACCGAACTGATTTTTGTGCCGCGGTCGGCAAGCATGCGGTCGAGTTCCTCGGCCTGGGCAATCGTACGGGGGAAGCCGTCGAAAATCACGCCGCGCGAAGTCTCGCCCGGATGAGTGTCAAGCACATGCTGGAGCACCTTTATCATCAGTTTGTCGGGGATGAGCATGCCCTGCGATATGTAACTGTTGGCCAGTTTCCCGAGATCGGTCTTTCGTGCAATATGGTCGCGGAGCACTTCTCCCGTTGAGATATGGAACAGACCGTATCGTTCGGCAATTCTTTCGCTTTGTGTGCCCTTGCCGGAGCCGGGGCCACCGAAAATCACAACATTCAACATTTCTATATTATATATATGTTCTTAAAAATATGTACCGAAGGAGAGAGTATTTCTATATTACCGTTATTTCAAATAAATGCAGGGATGCCCGGCTCATGGGACCGACGCAGCCAATGACGCTCGTATTGCGAAATGCCCTACAACTTCTCCTCTTTCAAAGAATAGATATCGTTGAGGTTGCGGGCCTGTCCGTCGATGTCAAGGCCAAAGCCGATGATAAACTTCTTGGGAATCTCGAAGCCCACATAGTCAGGCTTCACCGGGCGTACCAAAGCCTCAGGCTTGAAAAGCAGCGTCGCCACCTTTATCTCGGCGGGATTTTTCTCTTTCAGGTCGTTGAGCACCTTGAAAATAGTGTGGCCCGTGTCCACTATATCCTCGACAACAATCACTGTGCGGCCCTCGATATCCTCCGTAAGCCCGATCATCTCCTTTACAGTGCCTGTCGACTCAGTTCCGCTGTAACTTTTCAGGCGGATAAATGTAATCTCGGCATCCTGAAGGTCAACGGCCCGGAACAGGTCGCTTGCAAAAGGAAACGCGCCGTTGAGCACGCATATAAACAGTGGCCGTTTGCCGGCGCACTCCTCTGTTATTTTTTTGCCTAATTCGGCCACGCGGGCGTCGATTTCGGCGCGTGTGATATACGGCTCGAACGCAAGGCCATGATATGAGACTTCTTTCATTTGTTTTTTAACAAATAATTGGAAATATTGAAAATGATGCGCAAATTTAGCAAAAAAAGCCAAAACCCCCAATTAAACCTGAAAAAAATTAAAATCCTGTTTGTCGCAAAAATAAAAACTAAGGGGTCAAGCCGATTTACGATGCTTGTATTTTCTGCAGAAGCGGCAGAGCCGCTTAATATGGTAGGCATGGGCGAAAGCCCATGTTATG
>CANRZQ010000068.1 GCA_947644475.1 uncultured Muribaculaceae bacterium | reverse complement strand
GCCTATGAATATGTAAATGACAAGGACAACCAGGCCGATCCCGGCGCATCTGCATGCAAGGAATTGCCCGTGATTCTCCTCTCCGGCATCAAAATATGCAATGCCGACGGAACCAACCAGTACAAAGGCGCAGCCATGATGATTGCGCGCGCCAACGTTGAACTCGGCCACGTGGCTATTGAGAATTGCCGTATGACCGAAACAAAGGGCGGCATAATCGTGGTGAACGGCGGCAAGACCTACTTCCACGATTTCATAATGCGCAACTGCGAGTCGTTTGGAGCAGGCATGGGTATCCAGTACCGCCAGTACGACGGCGCCTCGGCTGCCGCAAACACTCATCTCGGAGGCACGCATATCCTGGAACGTGCCGAGTTCACCGACGTTGACTCCCGCCTCAACCCCGACAAAGGCAACAAGGACGGAGCCAACTACGGCGGCACACTCGCGCTTTCCGACGGCGGCGGCGAACTTTATATGGTGAACTGTACCGTATCAGGCTCGCACATCTGGGTGGCCGGCGGCGGCATCCGCGTGGGCGGCAACGCATCATTCTACAATATCCACAACACCTGGTATGACTGCACCACCGACTACACCGGACGCGCCCAGGGCAAAATCCTCTCTATCGGCACCGCCGGCAAATTCTACACCGCCAACTCTGTGGTTGTGAACAAGGCCGCCGACGAACTCAACGGCAAGGACCTTTTCAATTTCGGCATGATTCAGATTCAGACCAACACCTGCACTTTCGCCACCGGCGGCTACAACGTGCTTGGATCTACATCGAACAACACCGAGACTCCGTTTGCCTCCACCGACAAAGTGGGCGAGAGCAATACTATCGAATCTGTGTTCGGCAACAACGCCCGCACCGAAATCGACGGCTACAACGTGCGCCTGCCTCAGGAGTCGTTTGCCGGAACACCCATCGCAGACATCACCAAACTGAAATCGGAGTGGAACCTTCCCGAATGTCTTGACCTCGCTGTCGACATCCGTGGCAACAAACGCGCCGACAGCACCTATCCCGGCGCATACGATCCCAAAGCCGGAGCCACCCAGAGCATCACCGACATAAATAAAGTCGAAGAAGAAGAAACAGTGCTCGGCATCTACGACATGACTGGCCGCGCCGTATCTTCCAACGCAGCCCCCGGCGTCTACATTATCCGCACCACAAAGGGCGCACACAAAGTGCTCGTGAAATAAATTCTCATAACCGGCAGAAGGCTGTCGGCCACAGGGCCTGTGCTATGGGCCGACAGCCTTTTTTATAATCAGTACAAACAATACGCTGATGAAATTATCATTAAAAAAACTGATTGCGACGGCGGCGGCCGCCATTGCGCTCACAGCGGCGGCATCGGAGGAAAAGCCCATGCACAATTTCGCCACATTCAACATCCGCTATACAAACACGGCCGACGACACCGATGCCAACGGCCGCAGTTGGGCAGTGCGCGGCGAATATGTGATGCGCCTTATCCGCGACTATGATTTCGATGTGGTGGGAATGCAGGAAGTGACCGGCCGCAACGGCAAACTTTGCATCAACCCTAACACCGGACGCTCGCAACTTGAAGACATGCAGGCGACGCTCACCGATTATTCCTTCCTATGCTACGAACGGTCGGGCGACAACAATTCAAAAGATTATTCCTACAACGTAATAGCATACAAGAAGGATAAATACACCGTGGTCGACGACGGGTGCTTCTGGCTGCGGCCCACTCCCGACACCCCCGGCCAGGGCTGGGACACCGACCCCGGATATTCCGGTCTTTGGCGCACGTGCGGCTGGGCCAGGATGAAAGACAATGCGACAGGACGCGAATTTGTGTTTGCCGTAACCCATGTCAACTATGGCCCAAGCCTCGACGGCAAGAACAGCGGCATTGTCGTGTCGGAACGCCTTGGCAAAATCGCCGGCTCGCTTCCGGTGATGCTTGTCGGCGACTTCAATATGCGCCGTACCGACCATGAGGAGGCCTACCGCAACTATGCCTGCGCCTTTGCCGATGCCGCGCTCACGGCAAAAGAAAGCATGTGCATCCCTGAAGAAAACGGCCAGATCTCATTCACTGCCAACAACTGGCTTCCCGCTACCGACCCGGGATGCTCCGGCTCGGAATTCGACTTTGTTTTCTATCGCCGCATGACCGTGGAGCACCGCTACGTGATAACCGAGAACTACGGCCGTGGCGTGAATCCCTCCGACCACTTCCCCACCCTCGTGCAATGCACTCTCGACGATTCAGCCGAAGAAGAATCCGCAGCAGTATATGTCGACAGCGAGGCCGACGCCGGCGGCGTCGGCTCTGTCTCTGCCCCATTCCGCTCCATCTCAGAGGCTGTGGCAGCAAGCGATTTCGGAGGCTCCATATTCGTGGCAGAAGGCACTTACGATGAATCAATCACCGCTCCGTTCTCTTTGACGCTGCATGGGGGCTACGACAGCACATTTTCATCCGTAACGGGAAAAACGACATTGCTCGGGACTGTGGCCGTGCCGCATTATTACAATCTTGCTCTTGACAACTTTTCATTCGAGAGCACCAAAGAGAGCGCGGTGCAGTTCAATGGCTCGGTTCTTGATTTGAATAACTGCTCATTTTCCGGTTGTGAGGCCGCCAATGGCGCGGCCGTGAACGCCACCGGCCACAGCGCAAGGTTCACCAACTGCACTTTCACGGGCAATTCAGCCACAAATTTCGGCGGTGCCGTATATGTCAACGTCTTTGCCGGCGTTGATGTCACCGACTGCTATTTCTCAGAAAACGATGCCAAGAGCGGCGGAGGCCTTTATGCAAAGAATTGCGGCGAGGCACTTATCTGCGGCTCGACATTTGCCCACAACAGTGTCACGGCATCGGGTGCCGGTATCTGCTTTGAGAAATGCGCCTCGGCCAATTATTACAACCTCGTGAACTGCACATTCGCTTCCAACCTCCTTGTGGGCAAGTCGGCACTCGGTGCCGTGGTGAAAGCCTTTGGAGGCTCGGCCGTGAGCGCGTCGCTCGGCGAAATGGCGCGATTCAACATGGCACACTGCACAATCGCGGGCAATGACGCCACATTTGCAGGAAGCAACAAGTCGAATTTCCTTGCCGCCGCCCTTAATATCTATGGGGGCTCATTCTGCCTGATGAACAATATCATCGCAGGAAACTCGTCGGAGGCTGAATATGCCGACGCTGCTGTCGACAAATCGGAATTGGCGAAAGAATCGAACAACATCTACTCTACATACATGGCCACCAACATCGAGCTGTCGGAAAAGACCACCTATGCAGCCGACGCCGAGACAGCCGCGGCCAACCTTGCGATGATGCTCGACGGCACTGCCTCCGGCACGTCATTCATACCCGCCCTCGCCTTCAACGGCGGCCCCACGCCTACAATAAAAATACAATCAGGCAATTTCGGCAGCAAGGCTGTGAACACGCTTATAAACTTTGACCGCATACTCAAATCGTCGTTCGGCTGTGAAGTGCCGGGCCTCGAAGGCGTAGGCTATCTCGCTGTCGACCAACGTGGCGACAGGCGTCTGGCAAAGTCGATGCCAGGATCCGTGGAGTTCAGCGAGTCGACGGCATTGCCCGGCCTCAGCCCCGATGCCGAGAGCGACGGCCCCATCCGCTATTACACCATCGACGGCATAGAGACCAACAACCCTTCGGCCGGACTGTACATTCGCCACACGGCCAAAGGCTCAATGAAAATATTCATCAAATAAACCATTTCCATATTTCACACCAATACACATTTTAATATATGACTCGCGCAGAATTTCTCAAGATAATGGGGCTTGGCATAGCATCGGCGGCCGTGGCACCCTCGGCATTGGCCCGTGCTGAAAAAGTGGCCGACGAAGCAACCTCAGCAGAAGCCTCGAAACGCATACTCGGCGACAAGGCCATCGACCTCAAAGCCAAAGTACCTCGGGCCGTGACGGTGCTTATCCTCGGCGCGGGTCAGCGAGGCGACGTATATGCAAGTTATGCAGAGCAATACCCCGACTGCATGAAAGTGGTGGGAGTCGCCGACATCAACCCCGGCCGCCTGAAAAAAATGTCGGACACGCACAATGTTGCCGCCGACTGCCGCTTCTCCGACTGGAAAGAAGCCCTGTCACGGCCCAAATTTGCCGACGCCGTGGTAATTGCCCTGCCCGACAACATACATTACGAGCCTGCGATGAAGGCACTCGACATGGGGTATCATATGCTCCTTGAAAAACCGGTGGCTCCCACCGAGCAAGAGTGTGTGGCGATACGCGACCGCGCCAACGAGAAAGGAGCCATTGTGGGCGTATGCCACGTGCTGCGCTACGCGCCCTATTTCGTGGCCCTGAAAAACGTGATTGACTCGGGCATGATCGGACGTCTGGTGTCTGTCCAGCATCTCGAGCCTATACAGTATGCCCACATGGCCCACTCCTATGTGCGCGGGAACTGGCACAACTCAAAAAACTGCACCCCGATAATCCTTGCCAAATCGTGCCACGACCTCGACATAATCCGCTGGCTTGTGGACTCGCCATGCAAGTCGGTGGCAGCCTACGGCGACCTTACTTATTTCAAGCCGGCTAACCGGCCCGACGGAGCGACATCGCGGTGTACCGACGGCTGCCCGCACGAATCGAAATGCCCGTATTCGGCTATCGATATCTACTGCAATAAAAACCAGCACACCTACGTATTCGACGATTTGCCCGCATCGGGCGAGGAACGCCGCCGCGAACTCCTCCGTCGACTCGCCACCACCGACTATGGCCGTTGCGTCTTTGCCATGGACAACGACCAGTGCGACCACTATGTGATGTCGATGGAATTTGACAATGGCGTCACCGCCTCCTTTGCCATGGAAGCCTTCTTTGCCAAAGGCGGCAGGCGCACTCGCCTGATGGGCACACACGGATCGGTGGAAGGAGACATGAAAACATTTACAATCACCGATTTCCGCACCGGCGAGAAAACACATTGGGATTCACGCCATGTGAAGGAAGTGGCAAAATATGCGGCCCATGGCCACGGCGGCGGCGACCTGAGCCTTGCCCGCGACTTCGTGAACGCCGTCGGCAACAACGACACTTCGTATCTCACCTCGTCGATCGACGTGTCTATCGAAAGCCACCTCATTGGATTCAAGGCCGAGGAAAGCCGCCTTAAAGATAGAAAAATAGCACTTTCATGACCAAATAATTTTCAGATTGATAAAACCTTGTCTTAATATTTAAGTATGTTTCACACATGATAATACATTGAGTGTAGGGACGCACGGCTCGTGCGTCCAGAATTGATTCGCTGCAATCAATTATTTTGCCGAAACTTAACACGGACGCACGAGCCGTGCGTCCCTACACTTGATGATGTTTTAGGATAATAATAGATTTTTTAGGTTTTTACACGAAAGCATCCGGCGGACAATTCGGTCCGCCGGTCCGCTCTCTCCGCTCATTAACACATTTTACCGAACCAATCAAAGCAATGAAAAAACTTATCACAGCCATTTTGCTGGGCTCGACCATCGGAGCGCAGGGGCAGGATCCGTGGCTGATTACGGCCGACAATCCGCAAAACCATGATTATTTCGGCGTTACCGTGGCCAACGGCCAGACCGGCGTGTTCTCGTCGGCTCGCCCTTTGAAGGTGGAACGCATAATTCTCGGCGGCCTCTACGATATTTACGGGCGCGGACGCGTCTCCAATTTTGTCCACGCCATAAACATGCTCGACATTGAGATGAAACTCGACGGCACAACGATAGGACGGAGCAATATTGACAACTTCCGCCAGACCCTCGACATGCGCAACGCCGAATTCCGCTCTGAGTTCGACATTCCCGGCAAAGCCAAGGTTGCTCAACGCACCATGGCATTGCGCCAGCTGCCGTTCTGCGTGCTCACCGAAGTGACCGTAACGCCCGAACGTGACATGACGATGAACGTCGAGAATATCATTTCGGCTGATGAATCGCTTAAAAATCCAATGGAGTATTTCGGAGAGGTGAAAAATCCGCCTTATAAATATAATATTTGCACCACTGTGGCGCAGACCCCAACCCGAGGCATCCTTACAGGCGCATCCTCGATTATAATGCCCGATGAGACCTATCCCCTGCCGCATATCGGACATGCATCGACCCGCGACTACAACAACCACTCGCAAAATTTCGCTGTCGACCTTAAAAAAGGGCATCCTTACACATTCCACATCATAGGCGCCACATTGAGCGAGGCCACCCACCATGATATCCGCAATGCAGTGGAGCGTCTTGCTTTCGTGGCTGCTGTGGAGACTCCCGGGCGACTCATCAAGCGGCACCGCGACCTTTGGACCGACCTTTGGGAAAGCGACATCGTGATTGAAGGCGATGCGCAAAGCCAACAGGACGTACACAACATGATTTATCACATGTATTCATTCATACGCGAGAACTCGGGCCTGTCGATGTCGCCGATGGGCCTGTCGGGATTCGGCTACAACGGCCATATTTTCTGGGACGCCGAGACCTGGGTCTACCCCGCCCTGCTTATGCTCCGTCCCGGTCTGGCAAAATCTATGCTCGACTATCGTTTCAGCCGCCTTGAACAAGCCAAGACCAATGCCTACACTTACGGCTACAAGGGCGCATTGTATCCATGGGAAAGTTCGGGCCTCGGCAACGAAGACACTCCGGCACACAATTTATACGGAGCCTTGGAAGTGCATGTCTCGGCCGACATAGCCATAGCCGCATGGCAATATTACCAGGCGACAGGCGACCGCGACTGGCTCGCCGAGCGGGGCTGGCCGATAATCAAGGAGACTGCCGATTTCTGGACATCGCGCGTCGAGCCCAACGACAGGGGCGGATACTCGCTTGTAAACGTGATTGGAGCCGACGAATGGAACGTGAATCCCGGCGGCGGCAAGAACGTAACCGACAACGCCTACACTATCGGGGCGGCCAAGACAAATCTCGCCATAGCCGTTAAGGCAGCCGGGATATTGGGCAAAAACGTGAATCCCGACTGGGCGAAGGTAAATAATGGCCTCGAATTGCTGAAAATGGACGATGTGACGCCCGGCCTTATCCGCGAACACACCACATATCACGGTGAAAAGACAAAACAGGCCGACGTGAGCCTTCTTGCCTACCCGCTCGGCATACTCACCGAGCCGGATCAGATTCGGACAAATCTCGAATATTATCTGGCCACGGTGCCGCGCAAACGCACTCCGGCCATGTCGAAATCAGTGTACTCAATTCTTTACTCGCGCCTTGGCGAGCCTGAAAAGGCATGGGAATATTTCACAGACTCTTATGTGCCGAATCTTAATCCTCCATTCAGGGTTATTGCCGAATTCGACGGCGGCACAAATCCCTATTTCATCACCGGCGCGGGCGGTACCCTGCAATCTGTGATAATGGGCTTCGGCGGCCTGCGGTTTACCGACAAAGGCATTGTCGGCGACAAGAGTGCCGTGCCCTCACATTGGACAGGCCTCACGATAAAAGGAGTTGGCCCGCAACGCAAAACTTTCAAAATAAAATAACCGAAATATGAAAAAGATAATTTATCTTTCTGTGCTCGCTGCCACGGCTCTCGGCGCACCGGCACAGACACCCGCAGATACGATGCGCCTTAATTTCCTTAATCCAACCCACGAGGAAGTGATGGTGGCCGTGCACCGGGGCGACTGGAGAAACTACGCGGAGAACTGCCTCGAAGGCATCGGGAGCGCAGTGAAGATGGGAGCGGATATTGTTGAAATCGACCTTTGGCGCACTGCCGACGGCGAACTCGTGCTGATGCACGACCGCACCATCGACCGCACCTCCACAGGCAAAGGCAAGGTGGCCGACCTCACGCTCGATTCAATCCGAAGCGTGCAACTGCGCAACGGAGTGCGCGCCCGCACACCTTACCGCATCCCCACACTCGAAGAGGCTCTCGTGGCCAATAAGGGCCGCGTGCTCTTCAATCTCGACAAGGCTTTCGATTATTTCGACCAAGTGATGGAGATACTCGACCGCACCGGCACAACCTCTCAGATAATAATGAAATCGGAGGCTCCGGCGCGCGAGGTAAAGGATAAATATGGAAAATATCTCGATCGTGTGATATACATGCCTATCGTACGTATCGACCGTCCCGGGGCCGTGGAGAAGGTAAAGGATTATCTCGATGTGCTGGCACCACCGGCATTCGAGTTTACATATGCCGACTCGACATGCACCACAGGAGTTGAACTTGCCGAATTGCTCAAAGGCCGCAGCCGCGTATGGTACAATTCGCTTTGGGGCTCGCTTTGCGGCGGCCGCGACGATTTCGCATCCATGAAGCGCCCCGCCGACGGCTGGGGCTATCTCATCGACTCGCTCGGCTGCTCAGTAATACAGACCGACCAGCCCGCTCCGCTTATCAAATACTTGAAAGACCGGCGTCTGAAAGATTCGCTCCGCGAGAAAGACCGCGCACGCGAACGGGCGCGCGACTGGGCCAAGTTCGGACGGTATGCCGCAAAAAATGATTCGCTCATTGCATCAGGAGTGCGTCCTGCCGTGGTGTTTATGGGTAATTCGATAACCGATGCATGGGCCAGGCATCGCCCGGGCTTTTTCTCCGGTAATAATTTCGTGGGCCGTGGCATTTCAGGCCAGACATCTGCCCATATGCTCGTCCGCTTCCAGGAAGACGTAATTGCGCTGCATCCAAAAGCCGTGGTGATTCTTGCCGGTATCAACGACCTTGCGCAAAACAACGGCACCATCTCCGTTGAAAATATCTTCGGCAACATAAAATCGATGTGCCAGATTGCCAAGGCCAACGGCATCGAGCCTGCTGTGGCCTCGCTGCTTCCCTCAGACACAATCAGCTGGAACAGATCGGTGAAGGTGGCCGACTCTGTGCGCCGTCTCAACAAAATGCTCCGAGACTATGCCGCCGAGAACAAATTTATATATGTGGATTACTTCTCTGCCTTAGACAACGGCACCGGACATATGGACGCTGCCATGTCGGCCGACGGCGTGCATCCCACTTCGGCCGGATATGATGTGATGGAGGATGTAGCCGCCAAATCCTTGAAAAAGTATATCAAATGAATCTTCTGAAGTATTTTTCAATATCATCGCCCACCCGTCGCATCACCGATGCCGCCGAGGTAGAGGCCCGCTACAAGCGGCTGAGATGGCAGATTTTCCTGTCGGCCACACTGGGCTACGGGCTGTTTTACGTGTGCCGTTTGAGCCTGAACGTGATAAAGAAACCGCTTGTCGACGCCGGCGTGGTGTCGGAGACCGAACTTGGCATAATAGGCTCGGGCCTGTTCATAACCTATGCCGTGGGAAAATTCTCCAACGGCTTCCTTGCCGACCGCTCTAAC
Organism: uncultured Muribaculaceae bacterium; assembly: GCA_947644475.1. Lineage (GTDB taxonomy): Bacteria > Bacteroidota > Bacteroidia > Bacteroidales > Muribaculaceae > CAG-873. The sequence goes on along the minus strand of CANRZQ010000068.1, from coordinate 1,984 downwards.
GTACGGCGATTTATGTCGGCCGGATTGCTCGTTACAGCATTAATCAACCTTGCTCTTGGCTTCGGCGTGGGCTTTGGCGCGTTCTTGACCTTATGGGCATTGAACGGCTGGGCACAGTCGATGGGCGCGGCTCCATGCGTGGTGGCGTTGAGCCGATGGTTCTCTGACAAGGACCGTGGCTCGGTCTACGGTTTTTGGTCGTCGAGCCACAACATAGGCGAGGCCATCACCTTTATAGCCACAGCCGCTATCGTCAGCGGAGCGGGGTGGCAATGGGGATTCCGCGGAGCCGCGTTGCTGGGATTGCTCGGGTTTGTGATTGTGGCTGTGTTTATGCGCGACACGCCACAGTCGTGCGGGCTGCCTCCGGTGAGCAACGATGCCTCCGCAGCCGGAAACGTAGTTGACCAGAAAGAAATATCCCGGATGCAAAAGGCCGTGCTGCGCAATCCGGCCATATGGATGCTTGCCTTAGGAAGCGCATTCATGTACATAAGCCGCTACGCAGTGAATTCATGGGGCGTTTTCTTTCTCGAGGCCAACAAAGGTTACAGCACATTGGAGGCCAGTTCGATTATTTCTGTAAGTTCGGTTTGCGGCATCATCGGAACAATAATGTCGGGATGGGTCTCCGACCGCTTTTTCGGAGGCCATCGCAACTTGCCCGCGCTTATCTTCGGGCTCATGAACATAACAGGACTATGCCTGTTTCTGCTCGTCGACGGCTCGGTTGCCGTCGACATAGCCGCCATGATTATATTCGGCATCGCCATAGGCGCTCTCATATGCTATCTTGGCGGACTCATGGCCATAGACATTGCCTCCAAGAAAGCCTCGGGAGCCGCGCTCGGCGTGGTGGGCATTGCCTCGTATCTCGGAGCCGCCATTCAGGATTTTGTAAGCGGACTGATGATTGGCTCCGGCCGCTCCGGCTCCTCCGGCGAAGCCGTTTATGATTTTTCAGGCATCACGATATTCTGGATTTCGGCGGCTGCGATTTCAGTGCTATGCGTGCTCACGGTGTGGAACGCCAAAGCGAAGGAGCAATGAAAGGCCGTTTCATTTTATCGATAATTACGCTGCTCCTTCCTGTCCTGGGCGCGGCCCAGGCGGCTCCGGCACGGCTGGCCGTGCGCATGGACGACATGGGTGCCTTTCATTCGGTGAACAGCGCGATTATGGACGTGTGTGCCGGCGGCATATCACAGAGCGTGGAGATAATGCCCGTTGGCCAATGGTATCCCGAGGCTGTGAAGATGCTTTCTGATGCTCCGGGCATTGACGCAGGAGTGCATCTCGCAATCACATCTGAATGGGAACATGCCAAATGGCGGCCTCTCACCCATTGCCCCTCTTTGGTCGACAGCATGGGCTATTTCCGGCCCATGATGAAGCCCAATGATGCCTATCCGGGACTGTCGGTGAAAGAGGCCGGCTACGACATCGACGAGGTTGAGCGCGAATTCCGGGCTCAAATCGAGCGGGCACGCAAGGATGTGCCGGCGCTCTCGCACATCTCCGACCATATGGGCAGCGCGTCTGTTTTCCCGGAGATAGACTCGCTCGTACATCGGCTGGCACAGGAATACAATTTGCCCTTCATCGATGCCCCCGATAAGAAATCGATGGGATTTCGCCGGGTAAACTACACTTCGCCCAGCGGGGGGAAGGGCCCGCACCGCACCTTGGCGGAAAAAGAAGAATCTTTTATCAACATGCTCCGCACTCTGCGTCCCGGTCAAAGTTATATGTTTCTGGAACATCCGGCTTATGACGACGCGGAAATGGCACCAATATTCCATATTGGCAACGAGAATGTGGGAGCCGACCGACAGGGCGTGACCGACCTTTTCAAAAGTGAACGCGTGCGCAAGGCTCTGCGCGACTGCAACGTGCAACTCATCCAAATTTCAGACCTTTTCTAATTCGCAATTTTTGGTTACCTTTGCAGTAGGAACACAAGCCTCCGGCTTGTGATTTATTT
>CANRZQ010000067.1 GCA_947644475.1 uncultured Muribaculaceae bacterium | reverse complement strand
GAATCATAGGTTATAAGATTATGGCTGCTCGGGAGAGTAGCCATTTTTTATCCCGTGTAGAAACATCTTACCTTTCCGACGGGAAGTTTGCCTTCGAGTTTTACGGGGATACGCTGCTGCGACGTCGAAATCCAGGCGTCCATATCGTCGGACGTCTTTTTGCGTCCGTCGGATGTGAAAATAAAGGAGATATGGAAACACGGGTATGTCTTGCCGTCGTATTTCACCGTTTCGGTGCCGAGGTATTTTATGGTGAGCAATTCCTTTCTTTTTCCGGAGAAGATATTAATAGTGACCACATGCCCACTCTGCCATTGGTCGAAGGGCAGGCCCCGCATATAGTAGAATGCAGTGAGCATGTCGACGGTGGTGCCTGTGGCCGTGAGGGTGCGTTTTTCGTCCTTGGTGATCTTGCCGTCTTTTTTCACAAGCCGGGAGCAGTCGCCAAACACCGTGGCGTCCTGACGGCGATAGCGCACCACGTCGTGCTTGTCCTCGTTTCCTTCATGAGATATTTTCTCATAAAACACCGATTCGAACCCTTCTTTATTTATCCGGCAGTTGAGAGTGTCGCGCACACGGTAAAATTTGTCGGCCCATGACGCGGATTTGGCCGTAAGCTGCCCCACATATTGCTCCGGGCGGTTGGCAAGGGTTATTGCCACAGTGCCGGCCTGCTTGTTGATCAGCCCCCATTTGAACATCACCTTGTAATGCAGGGTCTCGTCGGCAAAATCCGTGGCTCCGGCGCAAATGAATGCGACAGAAAGGATGATGTATATCAGTAATCGTTTCATAAATTATGAGACACGCACATGCCGAAAAAGTTTAATTCTAAAAAATTGTTGTCGATTTATAAAATTTGTAAAAATCAGACGATTTTATTTGGTTCGATTATATAATAACGCTATCTTTGCTCAACAAATACACGTTTCGGTATAAATTCAACCAAAATTGACAATGCACGCATCATTAAATGCGGCTACAAAGATAATGAAAAATTTTATTATTACATCTATTTTTGCCATTTCGGCCGGATTTTTTGTTGCGCCGGCTTATGCGGCGACACCGGAAGAAAGCGCGCAAGAACTTTTAAAGGCACACCTCCCGGGGGTGACAGGCTTTGCATATCCCAAGGTGGAAAAAATCGTATATAACACGAAAAAGAAAACCGTGGAGGTGAAATGCAACGACGGAGTGGCCTACATTCCTCTCACTGCCGACGACGTGGAGCAGATAAAGGCCGACTTCCGCAAGTCGCTTCCTGCAAAATACAGGAATTACAAGATAACGTTCACCACAAAACTCGGCAACCTCGACCGGCTTGCCCGCTTCGCCTCCAAGACCGTGAACGGCCCCACGGAAAAAGACCGATTCGTGACGCCCACCGACGGCCGCGTCAAGGCTCCCAAAGGCCTCGACGGCAGCAATATTGCCTTGTGGCAGAGCCACGGATGGTATTTTGAGCCGAAACTCAACCGCTGGGAATGGCAGCGCGCACGCGTGCAGCAGACGGTGGAGGACCTATATACCCAGAGTTACGTGATGCCCTTCCTCATGCCTATGCTTGAAAACGCAGGCGCATATGTGATGAGCCCGCGCGAGCGCGACATCCAACTCTCGGAATATATCGTGGACAACGACAGCCCGGCATCGGCTTATGCCGAGACTGCGGGAGCACATCCCTGGACGAAAACTTCGAAACCCGGATTCAAGAACAACGGCGAACTTCTTACCGTGAGTGTGAATCCTTTCCGCGAGGGCACGGCACGGCAGGCGCGCTCGGTGGCCGAAGGCCAGCAGGCCTCGACGGCTTCGTGGAACGCCGACATAGCCGCCGACGGCGACTACGCCGTATATGTATCCTACCAGTCGCTTCCGAAAAGCACCAAAGGGGCGCGCTACACCGTGAACGCCGCCAACGGCCCGCACCATTTCACCGTGAACCAGCAGATGGGCGGCGGCACGTGGATATACCTCGGCCACTTCCCCCTGTCAAAGGGCAAGTCGGCGCTGCCGGTGGTGGAACTCACAAATGTGACCGACGACCACGGCACTGTCGTGACGGCCGACGCAGTGAAGATTGGCGGCGGCATCGGCAATGTGGCGCGTATCGTAAAAGAGCCGCTCGACTCAATCGACTACCAATATGTGTCGTCGGGCTACCCGCGCTTCACCGAAGGCGCGCGCTACTTCCTGCAATGGGCGGGCGCTCCCGAAAGCGTGTACACCCCCACCGACAATGTTAACGACTATAACGACGACTACCGCAGCCGCGGCCTGTGGGTGAACTGGCTCGCAGGCGGCTCGTCGGTGCTCCCCAAGGAAGAAGGACTGGGAATACCTGTCGACCTGTCGTTTGCATTCCACTCCGACGCGGGCACCACGCTCAACGACTCAATCATCGGCTCGCTCGGCATCTACTGCACCAAAGGCGACCGCTATGCCAACGGCACCGACCGCCTCGCCTCGCGCGACTATACCGACCTGGTGCTGTCGAACATTGTCGACGACGTGCGCGCCACTTTCGAGCCCGACTGGACGCGCCGCGGCATGTGGGACCAAAGTTACTTTGAGGCCCGCGTGCCCGAAGTGCCGGCCATGCTGCTCGAACTGCTGTCGCACCAGAACTTCGCCGACATGAAATATGGCCTCGACCCGGCATTCCGCTTCGTGGTGTCGCGCGCCATCTACAAGGGCATGCTTGAATTCCTCGCCCGCCGCGACGGCCGGGAATTTGTGGTGCAGCCCCTGCCGGTGAACAGTTTTGCCATAAACGGCGCCTCCGGCTCATATACCCTCTCGTGGCAGCCTACCGACGACCGCCTCGAGCCCACAGCCGCTCCCACCTATTATATAATAGAAGAACGCATCGGCTCGTCGGGCAACGCTTTCCGTGAGATAGCCCGCACGGCCGAGCCGTCGTACACCGTGGCGGTAAGCGACCGCGACATTCACTCCTACCGCATTATAGCCGGCAACGACGGCGGCAACTCGTTCCCGTCGGAAGTGCTCGCCCTGAGTTACACTCCGGGAGCGAAGCAAGTGCTGGTGGTGAACGGATTCACCCGCGTGAGCGCCCCCGACTGGTTCGACTCCGGCGAGATTGCCGGATTCTACGACACCCGCGACCCCGGCGTGCCTTATGTCACCGACATATCCTATATCGGCAGCCAGTTTGAGTTCCGCCGCGACATTCCGTGGATGGACGACGACGCGGCCGGGTTCGGCGCATCGCGCTCCAACTACGAGCGCACTCCCGTGGCCGGCAACACCTTCGACTATTGCGCGCTCCACGGCGAGGCCATCGTCAAGGCAGGATATTCGTTCATATCCCAGTCGGCAGCCGCCTTCGCGGCCTCCGGCAGCACCGACGCCATAGCAGTCGACCTCATCCTCGGCAAACAAAAAGAGATAAAACAAGGCCGCGGCGTCTACGGCACACGGTTCAAGACCTTCCCCGCCGAGTTGCAAAACAAACTGCGCGCCTACACCTCGGCCGGCGGCAACGTGTTTGTATCCGGCTCGTTCATAGCCACCGACCTTTGGGACAACCCCAACTCCGATGAGGCCACAGCAGAGGCCGACCAAAAATTTGCCGCTGAGGTGCTTGGCTACCATTGGCGTGTGGGCCAGGCCTCGACCGAAGGCCAGGCTTATGAAGTGGGCAGCCGTTTCAAAGCCTTCACAGGCGGAGAATACGATTTCTACAACTCGCTCAACCCCGACTTCTACGCCGTGGAATCGCCCGACTCGTTCTATGGCGCCGACAAGACCAAAGCCGCCACGATAATGCGCTATTCCGAAAACAATCTCGTGGCCGGCACAGCCTACTCTCCCGGCCAATACCGCACCGTAGCGATCGGCTTCCCCTTCGAGACCATAAAAGACAGCGAAGCCCGCAACTCGCTTATGCGCCAGATTCTTAATTTCTTTGAAGCAAAATAACCTTAACCCCCCTCATAGCGATGATTACCGCATTCATTCCCTTTGTCGACGAACAGCAGGTGGCACGTACAGAAGCCAACTTGCATGAATCGAAACTTGTAACCAAAATAGTACGTCTCGGTTCCGATATGCCGGTGACCGCCTCCTCAACCATGAAATTTATAGCCGACAATGCCGGCGACAACCCCTACATACTTCTCTACACCAAGACCAACACGCTCGTTCCCGGATATTTCGCCCTCGAACGCCTCGTGCGCCTGGCCGAGGATTCCGGCGCCGGAATGCTCTACTCCGACTATTATACCGTGGTGGACGGAGTGCAGAAAAACGCTCCCGTAATCGACTATCAGGCCGGCTCGCTGCGCGACGACTTCAACTTCGGCTCGCTGCTTTTCTTCCGCACGGCCGATTTCCGCATCGCCGCCGAGGGCATCGACCGCGACTACAAGGCTGCCGGGCTCTACGACCTGCGCCTGCGCCTGAGCCGCATCGCCCCCATTGTGCATGTCAACGAATATCTTTACCAAGACGTTACAACCGACAACCGACGCTCGGGAGAGAAAATCTTCGACTACGTCGACCCCAAGAACCGCTCCGTGCAAATCGAGATGGAAGAGGCCTGCACCGCCCACCTCAAAGCCGTCGACGGCTACCTCGCTCCTGAGTTTGAACCGGTGGAATTCGGCGAGGACAAGTTTGAGTTCGAGGCATCGGTGGTGATTCCCGTGCGCAACCGCGTGCGCACAATCCGCGACGCCCTGCGCTCGGCCCTCAACCAGCAGACCGATTTCCCCTTCAACGTGATAGTAGTCGACAACCACTCGACCGACGGCACCACCGAGGCTATCGAGGAATTTGCCTCCGACCCGCGCCTTATTCATATCAAGCCCGAGCGCACCGACCTCGGCATCGGCGGCTGCTGGAACATGGCCGTTGAGCACCCGAAATGCGGAAAATTTGCCATTCAGCTCGACTCCGACGACGTATATTCCGGCCCCGACACGCTCGCAAAGATTGTGAAAGCGTTCTACGACCAGAACTGCGCCATGGTCGTGGGCACCTACATGCTCACCGACATCGACTGCAACCCCATTCCCCCGGGCGTGATCGACCACAAGGAATGGACTCCCGACAACGGCCGCAACAATGCCCTGCGCATCAACGGCCTTGGCGCTCCGCGCGCGTTCTACACCCCGATGCTGCGCAAAATCCACGTGCCCAACACATCCTACGGCGAGGACTACGCCCTTGGCCTTGCCTTCTCGCGCCATCACCAGATTGGCCGCATCTACGACGTGCTCTACTTCTGCCGCCGCTGGGAAGACAATTCTGACGCTGCCCTCGACATTACGAAGATGAACGCCAACAATCTCTATAAAGACCGTATCCGCACCTGGGAACTCCAAGCGCGCCAAGCACTGAACGCACAATGATCGACCCTGCCAAGTTTCTGGAAGAGCAACTTGCCGCATGGCCCATGGCCGCCGGCAATTTTGCAGCACTGGACAATGTGCGCGTAAAGGAAGTGCAGGCCTGCCGCATGCCCATGAAGGTGCAGTTCAACCCGGCGCGCATCGTTTCGTCGGGCGCGAAAGTCGACGCCGCCTCGCTCAAAGCAAGGCCCTGTTTCCTTTGCGAGGCCAACCGCCCTGCCGAGCAAATGCAGATCGACCTTGCCGCCGAGGGCATCCCGGGATACTGGCTGCTGGTGAACCCCTTCCCTATCTTTCCGCGCCATTTCACCATCCCGGCCAAAGAGCATACCCCGCAGCGCATCGCAGGGCGCATCGCCGACATGATAGCGATAGCACGCGCCATGCCCGACTACACCATATTCTATAACGGCCCCCGCTGCGGAGCCTCGGCACCCGACCACATGCACTTTCAGGCCGGCAATTCCGACTTCCTTCCGCTCGTGCAGGCCGGGCACGCGCCATATGCCCTTACCATCAAGGGCGCGCCCGACGAGATTGAAGACAAGTTCATACGCCTGTATGCCGCGCTTCCCATTGCCGACGGCGATGAAGAGCCTATGCTGAACATACTCTGCACCTGCCATTACGGCCGTGTGACCATGACAGTGGTGCCCCGCAAGAAACACCGCCCGGCTTGCTACGGAAACGAGACGCCGGAGCAGATGCTTCTGTCGCCGGCATCGGTGGACATGGGCGGAGCCTTCATCACTCCCCTTGAAAAAGATTTCGAACGCCTCGACGGCCCGATGATAGAAAGCGTAATCGACGAACTGTGCATGAGCCGGGCCGAGATACGCGACCTGCGCAAGCATCTTAACCTGTAAACAACGTTTGTGACAACAATATGACCCAGCCAATAGTAAACGTAGGCATCCTCTCCGCTCCGAAAATCGAAATAGTGCTCAACGGCAAGTATCGCCTCAACGGCCGCACGGTCACGGGCGAGATCACGTTCGACGCCGCATCGTTCGACTCCGGCCGCAGTTGTGAGATTCTGCCCGTCGACGTGGGCGCGTATGTGTCGGTGAAAAACGTTATGATCGGCAAGGAATTCCATTGGCAACGCCTCGAGACACAGGACTTTATCGGCGACATACACATAATCCGCGACGGCGACAATCTTGTGCTCATCAACGCTATCCAGGTCGAGGACTACCTCAAAAGCGTAATATCCTCGGAAATGTCGGCTACATCGTCACTCGAACTGCTGAAAGCCCATTCCGTCATATCCCGCTCGTGGCTCCTTGCCCAGATTTACAAGACCGGGCAGCACACCCACGGCTGCCCGATGACCGATACCGGCACTGAGCGCATCCGATGGTACGACCGCGACGACCACGACCTTTTCGACGTGTGCGCCGACGACCACTGCCAACGCTACCAGGGCATCTCGCGCCAGACCACCGACGCCGTGGCACGCGCCATTGAGGCAACTTATGGCGAGGTGCTCGAATACGACGGCGAACTCTGCGACGCACGCTTCTCCAAATGCTGCGGAGGCGTGTTCGAGCAGTTCGAGACATGCTGGGAGCCGGTGCACAAGCCCTATCTTACGGCACGTGCCGACCGTCCCGACGAAAATTCATTTCCCGACCTCACTGTCGAGGAAAACGCCCGCGAGTGGATACTCTCCGCGCCCGAGGCGTTCTGCAACACCGACGACAGCCGCACGATATCCGAGGTGCTCAACGGCTACGACAAAGAGACCACGCCCGATTTCTACCGCTGGACCGTGGAATACACCGACGACGAACTCTCGGCCATAGCCCGCGACCGCTCCGGCATCGATTTCGGCACAATCACAGAAATCACACCCCTCGAGCGCGGCACGTCGGGGCGCATCAGCCGCCTGCGCATCTGCGGCACCAAGCGCACAATGGAAATAGGCAAGGAACTCGAAATACGGCGCACTCTCTCGCGCAGCCACCTCTACTCGTCGGCCTTCGTGGTGGAAAAGACCGACGGCGGATTCCGTTTCCGCGGAGCCGGCTGGGGCCACGGAGTGGGACTTTGCCAGATTGGAGCAGCCGTGATGGCCGCAAAGGGCTACGGCTACCGTCAGATTCTCGCCCACTACTATCCGGGCAGCCAAATCATCAAAGAATATTAAACCTCTACCATGAAAGGAAACAAGAAAAGAAGCCCGTGGGCGTGGATTCCGACGCTGTATTTCGCGCAGGGTCTGCCATATGTGGCTGTGATGACAATATCTGTCATAATGTACAAGCGTCTGGGCATGTCGAACACCGACATCGCCATCTACACCGGCTGGCTCGGGCTGCCATGGGTGATAAAGCCATTCTGGAGCCCGTTTGTCGACCTTATCAAGACAAAACGCTGGTGGACGCTAACGATGCAGTGGATCGTGGCGTTTGCCTTGGCGGGCATCGCTTTCACGATTCCGACGGAATTCTATGTGCAGTTCACCCTGGCCATATTCATGCTCATGGGGTTTGCCTCGGCCACACACGACATCGCGGCCGACGGCTTCTACATGCTTGCCCTCGACGAGCATGAGCAATCGTTCTATGTGGGCATCCGCTCCACGTTCTACCGTGTCGCCACAGTAGTAGGCCAAGGCTTGCTTGTGGTGCTTGCCGGCCTTATTGAGATGAACTCGGGCCTTGAACCGCTGTCGATGCAGATGATGGTCGACCCCGACATGCCGGCCACCGTGGCCGCGTTGCCTCCGCGCTCGGCCGACAACGTTAAAACCGGCACCCCGGCCTTCTTCTCCGCAATGACCGGCGATAAAGTATCCGTCGCCGCTCCCGAGACAGTAGATGGCATCGCTTTCACAGAATACGCCGCCGCCTTGCGCGACTCCGTAAAAGCCCACAACACACAGCACGGATTCATTGCCGCAGAGCAAGAAAAAGCCAATGCCGACAAGGCCGAGGACAAGCAGTGGGGCAGTTTCCGCCTCTGGCTTAAAGAGACTTTCGGCGACGACCGCCAGGCCGCCGCGCCGGCCAACGCCAATGTGGCCGTGATGGCCGTCGGGCTTACCGAGCGGCCCGACGAGGAAATGGCCCTTATCGTCAACTTTGCCGAGGGCGACCAGAGCATAAAACTCGTGAGCGACGAGCGTCTTGTCTTCACCCCCGACAACTGGGACAAACAGGCATATCTCTTCTTCACCGTCGACCCAAAAATCAAGGAACCCGTGTCGGCTACCTTCCGTGCCACTTCCGGCAATATCCCGATGGCATGGTCGGTGGTGTTCATAGTGCTTTCGGTGTTCTTCTTCATCGTGGTTATCTATCACAACTGGGCACTCCCGCGCCCCGACAGCGACCGCCCGTCGGCCGAGGCCTCGGCACGCAACATCTCGCTCGGCTTCATCGACGCCTTCAAGACATTCTTCACCAAATTCCCCGTTGGCCAGACCGTGGCCGCCGTGGTGTTCATGCTGCTCTACCGCTTCCCCGAGGCACAACTCACAAAGATAATCCAGCCTTTCCTGCTCGACCCCATCGACAAAGGCGGCCTTGGCCTCACCACCGGCGAGGTTGGGCTTGTCTACGGCACAATCGGCATTATCGGCCTCACCATCGGCGGCATTATCGGCGGCATGGTGGCAGCCAAGGGCGGCCTGAAAAAATGGCTAATGCCCATGGCCTGGTCGATGTCGCTCACCTGCCTCACGTTTGTATACCTGTCGATGTTCCAGGACCACTCGCTGCTTACTGTGAACATATGCGTGTTCATCGAGCAGTTCGGCTACGGATTCGGTTTCACCGCCTATATGCTCTACCTTATATATTACAGCGAGGGCAAATACAAGACCTCGCACTATGCCATCTGCACCGGCCTCATGGCCCTGTCGATGATGACGGGCATGATAGCCGGGTGGATTCAGGAGACTATCGGCTACTCCCACTTCTTTATCTGGACAATGATTTGCTGCGTGTTCACCATAGGCGTGGCCATGATTGTGAAAGTTGACCCGTCGTTCGGCAAGAAACAAATAGAAAAAGAATAGACATGAAAAAGATACTCATATCTGCCTTCTGCGCCCTGGCCGCACTTATAGCCACAGCACAGGTAAAGCCCGGCATCGAGGTGCTCCGCGACAGCGGATTCAAGGCATTGCAAGGCAAGCGCGTGGGCCTTATCACCAACCCCTCGGGCGTCGACAACAAACTGAAATCCACCATCGACATCCTCCACGAGGCTCCGGGCGTCGACCTTGTGGCCCTATACTCGCCCGAGCACGGCGTGCGCGGCGACGTGCATGCCGGCGACCATGTGTCGGATTATGTCGACCCCGCCACCGGCGTAAAGGTATATTCCATCTATGGCAAGAACCTGCGCCCGAGCCGCGAGATGCTCGACGGCGTGGACGTGCTGCTCTACGACATTCAGGACAACGGCTGCCGCTCCTACACATTCATCTCGTCGATGGGTGTGGCCATGGACGCTTGCGCCGAATACGGCAAGCAGTTCATGGTGCTCGACCGCCCGAATCCCGTGGGCGGCAACAAGGTTGAAGGCTGCCTCGTCGAGGATTCCTGCGTGTCGTTTGTGAGCAAATTCCCCATTCCCTACCTCTACGGGCTTACCCCCGGCGAACTTGCCAACTATCTCAACGACGAAGGCCTGCTTCCCTCTGGGCGCAAGGTCGACCTGGCGGTAATACCCATGGAAGGCTGGACGCGCGACATGACATTTGCCGAGACCGGCATGCCCTGGGTGCTCCCCTCCCCCCATATTCCCAACCCCGAGGCCGCGCTGCTATACCCCGCATCGGGCATCCTCGGCGAACTCAACTACATGAACATAGGCGTGGGCTACACCCTGCCTTTCAAACTGTTCTGCGCCTCGTGGGTCGACGCCGAAACCCTCTCGCGCCGCCTCAACGCACTCGACATACCCGGAGTGATGTTCCGCCCCATCCACATCAAGCCGTTCTATGGCTTCGGCAAGGGCGAGAACCTTCAAGGCGTGGAATTCTACATCACCGACCGCGACAAGGCTCCCATCACCCTCATCCAATTCTATGTGATGCAAGAACTTGCCGACATGTATCCCGACCACAAGGCCATGGAGACAGCCGACCCGTCGCGCTACTCGATGTTCGACAAGGTAACGGGCAGCAAGGAAATACGCCGCCGCTTTGCCCGCCGTCATAAAGTTGCCGACATCCTCGACTACTGGAACAAGGACAATGAATCTTTCGCCGCCAAATCGGCGAAATACCACCTTTACAAGTAACAATGTTAATTTCGTTGATTAGAAAGATTGCGCGAATTGTTTTACGTTAATTCCCATTAATTAATCATTAATTTTTAATTAGCACAAATTAACGGTTCATTCATGGTCATTAACGTAAAAAATCCTCGGATTTATTTTTAATTACCGAAATCCAAACGTTAATAAGTCATTAAGACTTTAAACTTACGCAAGAATGTTCGATATATCGCCATTCATAGACAAATCGAAGGTCTACACCGACCCACTGCGCTGCCTGGCATGGGGCACCGACGCCGGATTCTACCGGCTTGTGCCCAAGATGGTGGTGCGCTCGGAAAACGAGACACAGGTGTCGCACATCCTGCGACAGGCCTGGGCCGCCGGTGTGGCCGTCACATTCCGCGCCGCCGGCACCAGCCTTGCCGGGCAGGCCATAACCGACTCGCTGCTTCTTGTGGCAGGTAAAAACTGGGAGCGTTACAAGGTAAGCGACGACGCTTCCGAAATCACCCTCCAGCCCGGCATAATCGGCGCAAGGGTGAATGAAATCCTCAAGCCTTACGGACGCATGTTCGCCCCCGACCCCGCGTCGAAGGCTTCGGCCATGGTGGGCGGCATCATCATCAACAATGCCTCGGGCATGAACTGCGGCACACACGCCAATTCCGACAAGATAATACGCTCGGCGCGCATCGTCCTTGCCGACGGCACCGTGGTCGACACCGCCGCCGACCGTACGCGCCCACGCGCCGACCTGCATCCCACAG
>CANRZQ010000066.1 GCA_947644475.1 uncultured Muribaculaceae bacterium | reverse complement strand
GCATAAAGTTATGACACCAAAAGTAATATGCCACATAATGAGTTCTGTTGACGGGCGACTTCTGCCCGGACGCTGGACCGCTCCATTCGACGGCACAAAGCCGTCGGAACTTTTTAATGAATATGCCGCTATCGGCAAAAGTCTCGGTACGGATGCGTGGATGTTTGGCAAGATGACCGCAAGAGAGGCTTTCCCATATAAGTTCATGCCTAAAGGCGAGCCCATTGGCAAAGGCGGCAAAGTTTTCATTGGCAACCGGGCATCATCAAGGCTGTTTATCACCATAGATCCCGATGCTGATATTTTCTTTACTTCCGACCGGTTGCGTGGCGACAACATTCTTGTAATACTCGGAGTAAATGTCACTACCGACTATCTTGCGGCTCTTGAAGAAAAGGGAATATCGTATATCGTATGCGACGACCCTACCGACCTCCGCAGTGCATTGGAAGTTGTTGCCAAGGACTTTGGAATAGCTTCAATTTCGCTTCAGGGCGGAGGTATAATTGACGGCGCGATGCTTGCTCAGGGACTTATCGACGAGCTTAGCCTTGTGGTTTATCCCGGAATAGACGGACTTGCAACTTCGCCGTCAATCTTCGAATATCTCGGGCTCCGGGATGAGCGGCCTGCTGAAGGACAGGCTTTGGAGCTTCTTTCAGTTGAACAAAGGCCTCATGGCATTGTCCGGTTACATTACAAATTTCATAAATTATGAACAGTTTTAACTATCAATATCCCGTAAAGCAGTATTTCGGGAAAGGATGTGCAGAAGAAGCACTGAAAAAAGAAATGCCTGATATGGGTAATGTTGTCATGCTTGCCTATGGCGGCGGGTCGCTGAAACGCACCGGTCTGTATGACAAAATCCGTGGCTGGCTTGAAGAAGCCGGCAAGACAGTTGTGGATTTCGGCGGCATCATGCCTAACCCGACTTATGCCAAAGTTCAGGAAGGAGCGGCAGTTGTCCGCAAAGAAGGTGTTGACTTCATTCTCGCCGTTGGTGGTGGCTCGGTAATCGACTGCTGCAAAATCATCTCCGCTCAGGCAAAGACTGACGAAGATGTCTGGGATATGTTCTATAATGAGCACCGTCTGCCAACTGAATTTATTCCCTGCGGTGCTGTCGTTACGGCATCCGGAACCGGTGCGGAACAAAACAACGGAGCTGTGATAACCCACGAGGAAAAGAAACTCAAGCAGGCTCTTTTCGGAGCGTTCCACCGTTTTGCAGTTCTTGACAGTGACCTTACGCTCACTCTCCCGATGAAACAGGTAATAAGCGGGGCTTTCGACACTCTTAGCCACTGTATGGAAACTTATATGGGACAGCCCTTCGCCACCAATGTATCCGATGAGATTAACGAGGCGATAATGCGTAACGTGATTAAAAATATCCGTGCCATTATAGCAAATCCTGATGATGACTTTGCCCGTGGCGAGTTGATGTGGGACTCCGCAATGGCGGAAAACGGGATGCTGAAACTCGGCAAGATGACCGACTTCCAATGCCACATGATTGAACACGCCGTGGGTGCTAACACTGACTGCAACCACGGTCAGGGTCTTGCAGTGATACACCCCGCGCTCTACCGTCATTATCTGCCCGAAGGTGCTCCGAAACTGGCACGGATGGCCCGTGAGGTATGGGGCGTCCACGACAATGACGATTTGCGTGCGGCAAATACAGGTATCGATCTTCTTGAAGATTTTATTCAGGAAATTGGTATGCCTACACGTTGGAGTCAGATAGGTATCACTGATGAAAAGGTGTTGCGCGATTCCGCCGACAGCTGCGTGCTTACTCCCGGCTGCTGCAAGAAGTTTACCCGTGATGAAATCTTTGAAATTTTGAAAGGACAACTCTGATAAGGTAAAATAGGTATAACTTACCGAAGTTTGTATTAAGCAAAGATTTCAGAGTTTTGTTTAATTTGCAGAACAAGTAAAACTACTATAATGAATACAGTAACATTAAATAACGGGGTGGTAATGCCCCGGATTGGCTACGGAGTATATCAGGTATCTCCGGCCGAGTGTGAACGTTGTGTTTCCGATGCTCTGAGTGTCGGCTACCGTATGATTGACACCGCACAAGCCTATCACAACGAGGAAGGCGTTGGAGCAGCTGTAAAGAAAAGCGGCATTGCCCGTGATGAACTGTTTCTTGTGTCAAAGGTATGGATTTCCAACTATGGCTTCGACAAAGCAAAAGCCTCCATTGACGAAAGCCTGCGCAAACTCGGCACGGACTACATTGATCTGATGCTCCTGCACCAGCCATTCTGCGACCGCTACGGTGCATACCGAGCATTGGAAGCTGCATACAAAGAGGGTAAAGTTCGCGCAATCGGTGTAAGCAATTTCTACCCCGACCATTTCATCGACCTTGCAAGCAATGTGGAGATTGTTCCCGCGGTCAATCAGGTTGAAACCCATGTGTTCGACCAGCAGATTGAGGCTCAGGGCTACATGAAAGAGTTTGGCACACACATGATGGCTTGGGCTCCTCTTGCCGAGGGACGCAACAACTTCTTTACCAACCCGGTGCTTGAGGCAATCGGTAAGAAATATGGCAAATCTGTCGCACAGGTGGCCCTCCGTTGGCTCATTCAGCGCGATGTGATTATCATCCCGAAGTCAGTTCATGTAGAGCGTATGCAGCAGAACCTCGATATATTCGACTTTGAACTGTCGCAGGAAGACATGGCGGCAATCGCTGCTCTCGACACCAAGCAGAGCCTGTTCTTCGATCACCATGCTCCCGAGGTTGTCAAGATGTTCATGGGTTGGAAATAAGAATGGTTATGAAAAAGAATTTCTCAAACAAAACCATCGTAACTCCATTGCCCGTATTGATTGTTGCCACCTACGATGAAAACGGTGTGCCTGATGCGATGAACGCCGCATGGGGTGGTCAATGTGGCTATCACGAGGTTGCTCTCAATCTTGCTGTGGGTCACAAGACAACCGAGAATATCCGTGCAAACAAGGCTTTCACTCTAAGCATCGGCACGGTTGACACTATGTTGTTGTGTGATTTCTTCGGACTCGTATCAGGCCGAAAGGAAAACAAAATTGAGAAAGCCGGTGTAACCGCTGTAAAGAGTGAATTTGTCAATGCTCCTGTAATCACTGATTTTCCACTGACAATGGAATGTGAGGTTATATCAATCAATGATGAACTCGGCGAGACCCGAGTTGTCGGCAAAGTCGTCAATCTTCAGGCGGAAGAAAACCTGTTCAATGAAGCCGGACAACTGGATTATTCACTGCTTCGCCCAATCTCATACGATTCTGAAACACGCAGTTATCGTGAATTGGGAGGCATAATAGGCAAGGCATTTCATGATGGAACACAACTAATCAAATAAAGGAATGAAGATAAAAAACATAATAAACTCGGTCATGGCGATAGCCGCTCTGTTGTTTTGTTTCAACCTTTCAGCGACCGAACCTACCACTAAAACAGAGAAAGATATGAAATCAATAATAGTCTATTTCACCCACTCAGGCAATACAGAACTTGCCGCCATGAAATTGGCCGAAGTCACAGGCTCGCCTATTGTACGGATACTCCCTGCCGAGCCCTATACAGCGGCCGATGTCGATTGGGTAAATGAACAGTCGCGTTGCACTCAGGAGCATCTCAACCAAAGCCTTCGTCCCGCCATCAAGCCATTGGATGTGGATTTCAGCCGATATGACACCGTATTCATCGGATTCCCAATCTGGTGGCATGAGGAGCCGGCTGTAATCCGCACGTTCCTTGACAACACAGATTTGAATGGAAAAGAACTTTATCCGTTCTGCACATCATACGAAAGCCCGATGTCGGAGGCCGACGCAACATTGCAGAAAGGATATCCGGCTCTCAAATGGCACACCGGCCTGCGGCTTCCTGCAAGTGCCGACAAAATAAAAGAATGGGTAGACAAAAAATAGGTTACATTAACATTGCGTGATTCATCACATTTTACCGAAAACACGCACAAATCAGGCACCGGATAGTGATACCCGGTGCCTGATATTTTTTTATGTAATTATTGCGCTGTGAGTTCGATGACGGAACTTGTATTATGAGCGTATGAGAATACGTCGAGGCCAACTTTCATCAGGTAGTCGCCACTCAGAATTTTCCCATTCTGAGCAAATGTCGGCTTCTTGCCCGGCATAAGGTTGATTTCCTCTACAAGGTATTTTTTTACGGGGTCGAGGCCTTGAAGTTTCACCCTGTGCAATTTTTCCTTAAAGCGTGGGGATAGGTTGTAAGCGAATACCACTCCCATATTCTTGTCCTTATCCACGTATTCTACCGCAGCATGGTTGGTCTCATATGGAGAGACGAGCCTGTACTGGGTTCCGTCCATTATGGCCGGTTGAAGGCGTTTCCAATTCTGTATCGCCCGGCGGCAGTAGGCTAATTCATCGTCGTTCAGTTCTTTCAGCCCTATGTCGAATCCGAGTTTGCACATCGAGGCAACATCGGTGCGGAACTTAACGCTTGTATTCTTGTTCCAGCTCGTAACGTGTGCGGCCATTGCCTTGGCGGGGAAGAATTGAGAGAATCCCCATTGGATATACACTCTCTCGACTGGGTCGGTGTTGTCGCTGCACCAGAATTCGGTGAAGTATTTCAAGGCTTCATAATCGCAGCGTGCGCCGCCGCCGGAGCACAGCATCATGGGCACATCGGGATATTTAGTCTTGATTCGGCTAAGCACATTGTAGATGCCCCTTACATGGTCGACATACATCTGTCCTTGCTTGCCCTTGTTGTAGGGTGAGTAGATGTTGGTAATCGGGCTGTTGCAGTCCCATTTGAAATATGCCACTTCCGGGTTTTCGGTGAGAATGTTGTCGACGACATTGAAGACATAGTCCTGCACCTTTGGATTGCTCATGTCGAGCACGAGCTGGTTGCGATAGTAATATGTGTCGCGGTTGGGCTGTTCGATAACCCAGTCGGGATGCTTCTCGTAGAGTTCGCTTTTGGGGTTTACCATCTCAGGCTCAATCCATATGCCGAATTTCACGCCGGCATCCTTGGCCGACTCTACCAGCGCGGCAATTCCGCCCGGGAGTTTGTCGTGTGTAGCCTCCCAGTCGCCAAGTCCGGCGTGGTCGTCTTTGCGGGGATACTTGTTGCCAAACCATCCGTCGTCGAGGAGGAACATGTCAACGCCGAGGTGTTTGGCTTCCTTCATCAGTTCGGCGAGAATGTCTTGGTCGAAATTGAAAGCGGTGTTTTCCCAATTGTTCAGCAACGTCAGGCGCGAGCCTTCTCCGTCTTTCAGCGAGTATTTGCGGGCCCAGTCATGCAGGTTGCGGCTGCCCTGGCTTGTTCCGTCATAACTTAAAGTGAAGATAAACTCGGGTGTTGTGAACGATTCGCCGGCTTTCAGCTCATAGTTGGAGGCATAAGGGTTGATGCCCGGGATAACGCGCAGGTTGCCTACATTGTCAACTTCGAATGTGAAGCGGAAATTACCTGTCCACCCGAGTGTACCCATCAGCACCTCGCCTGAGTTCTCTTTCACCGGGCCGTTCAGGCCAATCTCAAAGAAAGGGTGAGTATGCATGGCCGCGCGGCTGCCAAGTTTGGTGTCGATAACCTTCTTGCCGAATTGCAGTTGCTGGCTGCTCATCTGGGCCTCTTTTGCCCAGTCGCTGCTGAACTCGGTAAGGTAGTATGACGGTTCGTTGAAGTAGAGCATTGTGGAGGCGTAGTTGGAGAGTGTTACCGGTTTTTCTTCGCTGTGGCTTATCTCGCTCCATGTCTTTATGACGTTTTCCTTGGGGTAGGCCACATAATGGAGTGTCACCTCAAAGGGATATTTGTCGTCTTTAAGACGGATGTCGGTGCGGGTGCCTCCGTCTACGTTTCTTGTGGTCGAGTCGACGTAATAGAGATATGTGGTCATATTGCCGTCGGCGTGGGTCACTCCCAGGGCAGGCTCGAAGAACTCCTCATTTCCCGATGCTGAATATACCTCCCAGCCACGTTTCGACACCGACCCGTCGCTGGCGGCGTACTGTGCCCAGTCAAGATTGGCCAGTTCGCTATCGTCCAGCAATTTTGGGCCAAGATAGGTTTGATACAACCGGCCATTGGCTCCCACTTTCAGGACCAGGTCGGTGTTGTCGGTGGCGATACGGATTATTTTACCGTCGTCGGGATGCGCAAGGGCGGCCAAGGCTATGCCCGATGTCGCAAGAATTGAAAATACTCTTTTCATGAATATTGATTATTGGGTGTTGAAAATTAAAACTAAAAACCTTAAACAATCTTTTTTTTACCTTATTATTTTAAAACCTGAATGTAGCGCTGAATTCTACGGTGAACGGACGCAAATATGATCCGCTCATGTAATAGTTCTTATACTTATCCGCTTCATCCTTGCTTAGAAGTTCCGCTCCGTTTATAGTGCCGCTTGCGCCTTTCTGATTGAGGAAGTTGATCACGGTCGCTCCCACAGTCATGTTCTTGTTTACATTCCATGTCACGCCTCCGAATGTTTCCCATCGGCCGTTGAAATAGAGGGCGTTGGTGAGGTTGGCGTAAGTCTTGCCAAAGTAACGGAACGACAGCCATATGCGCACTTTGTCGTTGATGCTGTAACTCGGGTCTAATTCCACGAGAATCTGAGGAATTTCCTTTACGATATTGCCGTTGGCGTTCAAGTCGGGCACACCTTCAAACGGCGACTTGATAAAATAATTGTTGTAAGTCGGTTTTTGATATGTGAACAGTGCGTGCAGATTGAAACCCTTGAAAGGATGTATTTCTGCCGAGGTGGTCCATCCTATGGTCTTTATGCCATAAATCAGGAGCGTGGTCTTTGACTGTGTCGTGCCCGGTTTGGTTACATTCTGCTGGTCGATATTGTTCGATTTTGATATGTAGGTCACCATCGAAGCCAGGTCAATCCAGTTGTTGGCGTACGTAATGCCGCCGCGTATCAGGGGGATTGTTACACGCTTGTACTGCTCCTCGGTGGGCCCGGTGCCGGCATATTCGTTTATGCGGGGGAAACGTGTTGCGACAGTGGCATCGCCTGTGAACCCGAAATTCTTTGTAAGTCGGTAAGTGGCTTGGAGTGTGGCGGCGTAATTCAATTTGTTCTTTACGATATGCCGTGGCGCTATTGTCACGGTCGATGAGTTGCCGTTGGCGTCGGTGTATGTGTGGGTGTCTCCGATATGGAAGCCGGGGTATCTTTCGAAAGGAATCTGGTCGGCCGACATCCGGTAATATTCCAGGCGTCCGCCTGCGTACACATTCAGTTTCGGCGTTATGTCCCAGCTGTCTGTCAGATATACGGCAAGTTTGTTTTCGGAGCCCCTGGTAAATTCAGGGCTGAGTTCATTGAATCCGCGGAATTGGTCCGACGAGCCGTCATCATAATGTTTTATCAGGATGTCGGGGTATTTCGATACCGTGCCTGTCCACTGAAAGGATGATGAGTGATAGTCGAGGTTGTAATACCATTCATTCAGGCCCAGCCGCAGGTCGTGCGATCCGATGCGCTTGTTGAGTTCTCCCGTAAACATCGCGTTTTTCACCTTGCCTATATGGAGCCATGTGCGCCGGCCCTCGGCCAAGCCTTTATAGGGGGTATCGGAGCCTTCTTTGAAAAGATTGTCGGCCGCAGTGGCTTGGAAAATGCTGCTTCCTCCGAAATCCACGTAATTAGCATGTGGGGCGTCCATATATTTTGCGCTGAGGTTGAGCATGTATCCGTTGCCGAAAGTATAATCGAACAGTGCCGTTACATCATGTGCCTGATTGTTGGTGAAGTCGCCCCACCGGCCTGTCTTGATTTGGCCATCCATTACATCCATATATTTGAATTCTCCGCCTGCCGGCGCATATGATGTGGTGCCGAGAGGGAATCCGGGTATCTCCTCAACGCTGCCGTCGCCCACATAAATGAAAGGTGCGGAATTTACCATCGACCCCAGGCCGTTGCTTTTTGAATACTTGTAAATCAGGCTTATTCTGCATTTTTCGATGCGGTGGGACAAGCCGGCGTGATAGATTTGCGTGCGGTCTGAATAGTCGGTAAATTTAGGATTGAAACTGCCGGGGTCGAAGTTTTGGTAGATGCTCGCTGTATAAAGCCATCTGTCTCCGATGCCGCCCGACACGTTCATGTCGACATTTTGCCATCCAAAAAGATTGGTATGATAATTAATGATGCCTCTGAACTCCTTTTGGCCAAGGTTGGAATAACTGTCGACGGAATAGGCTATATTCCCCGTTTTTATTGCCGACTCCATGGGGTTTAGCAATCCTACATTGCTAAGGCTTGCGTCGCTTCTCCAATGGCGGGCGAGCTGGTGCACCGAGGATGAGTAAACCGCCGGCAGTCCGTTTTCGTAAACATTTACGTCTTCGCTTGGCAGCCCTATCTGTATTTCCCGAGGCTTGGTGGCATCGGACGCGTTGAGCATCACATTACGCTCTTCTCCTTTATTGGGGGCAGCCGCAATTGAGTCGGATGCCACCCCCGCAACAGCCGGAACAGAAAAGGCCGTTAGCGTGGATGCCGTGAGCAAAATTAGAACAATTGATTTCGATTCCATGATATTTTTCGTTTGTGACGCAAAGTTAGCGAGGCGAATGGCCAATTGTCAAGAAGCGGTAGTTGCCGGGTAGTGAATCGGTAGTGCAAATATAACGAAAAATCCTGAAATTAAATAATTTAGCGCGTATGCCATATAATAGTCAGGTAGTGTGTGGAAATGTCATGAATAATGATTATCTTTGCCTGCAACAAAAAGTAAGGCTATGAATAAACAAGCAATTACAGCCATATTGATGCTTTGGTCGGCCATGACGGCATTTGCGGCATCAGGTCTTGACAAATTGGAAGAGGCCCTTGGCAATCGTCCGGTTTACGTAGAGTCGAAGCAGGCGCATATCGACAGCATTGCGAATCGCCTTAAAGGCCGGATGTCTGATGAGGATAAGCTGAGGTGCTATGATGATTTGTATGAGCAATACCTCACATTCCGATTTGACTCGGCCATGGCGTATCTCGACCGCTCGGAACAGTTGCTTGGCGAGAATGCCGGTTATGATGAAAAGAGCAAGATGCGGATTCACCGCGCCTTGTCATTGGCCACATCGGGGCATTTCAGCCAGGCTGTGGATTTGCTTAAATCCATCAACTCGGCAGAACTTCCGGCAAATTTGCGTGAAGAACTTTATTTCGCATTGCAATGGACCTATGGAGTTTGGGCGGAATATTCCGGCAATACCATATATGCGGGGCAGTACAACGATTTGAGCATTTCCTATCTGGATTCCTTGCTTGCATGCACAGATAAGTCCACCGACAAGTATTCCTACTATTTCGCAGACCATGCTTTAAGGACAAGAGACTATGAGACGGCAAGGGACAATTATATCAAGGCTCTTGTCAACACGCCGCAAAACACGCGCTTGTATGCACAGGCGGCATATGGCCTGGCCATGTCTTACAAGGCGTTGGGCGAGCCGGAGAAAAGCCGTGAGTGGCTGATAAATGCGGCTATTTCCGACCAGATTACTCCATTGAAAGAGAATCTCGCGTTGCAGGAACTGGCTTTGGATATCAAGAATAATGATGGCGATCTGGAGACAGCCAACCGCTACCTGAGATATTCGCTTGAAGATGCCATATTTTACAACAACAGGTTGAGAATGCTTGAAATATCCGAGAAATTCCCTGATATTGTAATAGGTTATCAAGATACGGTGACATCACAGAACAGACGTCTGAAAATATATATACTCTGCATTTGCATTTTGCTTATTGGCTTTGGAATTGCCGTATGGATTATTGTATGTGAAAAGAAGCGCCTGAACTCTTCCCGACAAGAACTTGCCATTTTAAATGAAGACCTTAAAAGGCTGAATTCAAAGTTGTCACGGACAAATGCCTCACGAGAGCAATACACCACCTTGTTTATGGATTTATGTGCCGCGTACATAGAGAAGCTAAACCGGTTCCAGTCCACAGTGGTGCTTAAAGTCAAGGCTCGGCAGTTCGAAGATTTATTGCGTGTGGCAAACAACAATGCACGTCCTTCTGAGGCGGAAATGAGGGAGGTGTTCTTTAATTTCGACACCGCATTCCTTAAATTGTATCCGGATTTTGTGGAAAAGTTCAATGCTCTTTTGCAGCCGGGCAAAGCGATTTATCCCCGGCATAACGAATTGCTCAATACGGATTTGCGGATTTTCGCCCTCATACGCATGGGCATCAAGGACAGTTCTAAGATTGCCACTCTGCTCTTTTATTCGCCTCAGACGATATTCAACCATCGCACGCAGGTGCGCAACCGGGCAATCAACCGCGAGACATTCGAGCAGGAGCTGATGAATATTTGTGAAACGATAGCGGATTAGGGGCGGCCTGTAAAGCATTTGCAGCCCGGCACACAGATGCGTGCCGGGCTGCAAGAGTATATGAATGTATGTTATTCGGCTGTGGCGCGGGTCACTTCCACATCGGGTGCGATGAGTTTGTAGCCTTTGCCGTGGATGTTGATGATCTCGATGGAGGGATCGTCTTTGAGGTGCTTGCGGAGTTTTGTGATGTACACGTCCATAGAGCGGGCGTTGAAGTAGTTGTCGTCGATCCAGATGGTTTTGAGGGCGAAGTTGCGTTCGAGTATCTCGTTTACATGGGCGCACAGCAGCGAGAGGAGTTCCGACTCTTTGGTGGTGAGTTTGGTAATCTTGTCGCCAATCATGAGCACTTGCTTCTGGGTGTCGAAGGTGAATTTGCCGATTTTGTACATCGTGATTTCCTTGCCTTTCTTGCCTTTGACGCGGCGCAGGATGGCCTCAATGCGGAACACGAGTTCTTCCATCGAGAATGGCTTTGTGATATAGTCGTCGGCTCCGATTTTGAAACCGTCGAAAATGTCTTCTTTCATGGCGCGGGCCGTGAGGAAGATGATGGGCACTTCGGCGTTGACCGTGCGGATTTCACCGGCCAGGGCGAATCCGTCTTTCTTCGGCATCATCACGTCGAGCACGCAGATGTCGTATTTGCCTTTGAGGAATGCCTTGTAGCCGGCTTCGCCATCGGGGAAGAGGTCGGCGTTGAAGCCCTTGGCCTGGAGATATTCACGAAGAAGCATGCCGAGATTCTCGTCGTCTTCGCAAAGCAGGATTCTCATTTTGTCGTCCATAATTGTATCTGTTTGGTTTTTAGTTTTTTATTCGTCGATAAGAGGGAGTGTGATTATGAATCTTGTGCCGCGTCCGAGTTCAGATTCCACGGAGATGCGGCCTTGGAATTCTTCGATTATTTTTTTTACGTAGGCGAGTCCGTGTCCGAAGCCTTTCACGTCGTGGCGGTTGCCGGTGTTCACGCGATAGAATTTCTCGAATATC
>CANRZQ010000065.1 GCA_947644475.1 uncultured Muribaculaceae bacterium | reverse complement strand
CCACGGCCAAGGATGAAAATCCTGAGGATTACCACATGCGCGGCATTCTTGCCGACGGTACGGAAATCGAAGGCTACAATGAAAAGGGGGCATCCAACTTCATGTACGAGTGGTCCACGGACGTAAAACTCGCCGACACCTTCAAGGGAGAGGCTAAAAAATATACCTCGGAAGAACTGAAAGCAGTGTGGTTCACAAGCCCCGGCAAAGACTCCGTTCCGAAAATCTACCATTCGGTAAAGGCTCAGAAAAGCATGCCGAACCTTTTTAATAAAAAGCCAAAACCTTATAAGAAGCCTGTGTTCCTGCGTCTGATATATAACGGAGAGAATGTGAAAGGCTACATACGCCCTGTGGTCGACTTTACCCACACGCCTTCGATGTCGATTTCAACCTCCACCTATATGATATATTATCTCACCAAGGACAGCGACGTGGCAGTGGCATATTGGTGCGAGACCGGCGACATTGTCCCGGCCATGAGAAAGGTTATGAAATTCTATCTCCGCGAGTTCCCCGAACTTGTCGAGATGGTGGAAAAAGGCGAATTGAAGCCACGCGATTTCCGCGACAATCCGGCCATAGTGCTTCCTCTTATCGACAAGTATTACAAACCCAAAGACTAATTCCATGAAAAAGACTATCGCCGCCTCCATAATCATGGCATTGCTTGCCATAGTGGCCAATGCCAACATGCCAGACAATAACGATGGAACGGCAACCCGATATTTCGACGTTGGCAATCCCATAAAATTCGGAGGGGAGGACTATTATTTTGCATGGAGCTCACGCCCCTACGACTTCTATATGCTTCAGGAATATCTTCCCGAAGGCGAGACATTTGAAAATTACAGCCAAATGTTCACCGTAAGCGTAATGTTTGTGGGCGACGCCCCCATGAAAGCCGACAAGGCCGTGTAGTTTAAGATTGCCGAACTGGAAGAGGTAAAGAAAACCGACAAGATGTGCAATTACCTGGCTTATGAAAACAACGGCGACTACCTTCTCGACTTCATCGTGAGCAAATCGGACGACAAAAGGAAACTGGAATTTGTCGAGGTCGACATCCACTATTACCGCGACATAGTGATAAACGGGATAAAAGCCGTTTATCTCCTGTTCTATTCCTGCCGCGCCTACGGCGACAATATAAAGCCGTTCTTGAAATCGCTGCCGGACAAACGCGATAAATTGTACGAGGACATCACCACGCTCAGCATCATGCCCGAATTCAAATTCAAGAAATGAATTACGGTATCGGGTGGCGGAAGCAGACCATGTCGCGCAGGAGGATGCCGTCTTCTACTATCGGATGGTCGTAATTGTCGGTGAAGAAACCGGGAATGCGGTGGGAATATTCGAAGCCGCATTCTTTGTAGAACCCGACTGTCGACGGCACATCTCCCGTGCCGACAATCATTGTGCCGAATTTTCCGCCATAATGACGAATCACCATCTCAATCATCTCCCGCCCAAAGCCCCTGCGCTGACAATCGGGCCGCACGGCTATGTTTTTCAACTCGCACACTCCGCTGCCTTCGTCGGTGACTACACATTCGCCCACTACGGCATCTCCGTCGGCGAAGACAAACATGTCGCCACGATCGAGATAGCGGTCGACCATCGACTCTTGCTCATCGGCAAGCAATAGCAAATCCAGATGGCATTTTTTGTCATCTGTAACCTGTTTCATAACCAAAGCCATTGACGATGCTTATCTTGGCGTGACGAGGAAGTTGAAGCGGTTGAGCGACGCAAGGGCGCAGCGGTAGCGGTAGTCGGCCTCGAGGAATTGAAGGGTTGTCTCGTAGAAATAGTTGATTTCAGAGAAATAATCAATAACATTGATCTGCCCTCCGCGATATGCTTTCGACAGTAGGACGAGATATTGATTGTCGCCAAACACGTCGATATAGGCCTGGCGCTGACGGTTCCAGAGGTCACATTCGCGCAAGGCGCCGTCGATGCGGCTGCGTGCCGAGGCCTCGGCGGCAACACGGTCGAACTCCGCAGCGCGCCGGCGAGCCTGAGCCGCTCCCCTGCCCTTGTCGCCATAGAGGAAAGGCAGAGTCATCGACGCACTGAACCCGTTGAAGATGTCGCCAAGTTCATGCTCGTAGTCATATCCGATAGTAAAGCCGGGATATTTTGACAGACGGGCGGCCCGGGCCTCGTCGCTTTCGGCCGTGGCATCCATCTCAGCCGCCAGATAAGACGGGTCGAGCGCGACAATCTGGGCATAATAGTCGTCGTCGGAAAGACGCGGCTCCACGGAATAGGCATCCACGGAGGCCAGAGGCAACTCCACACCCGGAGCGAGCGCGGCGATTGATGACGCTATCGAGTGGGCGCGGGCTTCAAGGTCGGTGAGGGTTGAATTGAATTTATAACGCTCGATGCGAATCTTGCGCTGGTCGAGCACGGTCAGTTCGCCTTTTTCAAACCCGCGGTCGATATTTGCCTGCAAAGAATCGAGATTGCCTTCGAGATTATGAAGAAGGCCAATCTGCTGGCGGATATATACCAGTTCATACAGTTGCTCCTTTGCGGAGAGGGCCACATCCATACGCTCGGCGAGCAGACGGAATGAGGCAGCCTGATTGTGGCTCGATGCCGCGCGGCTGCGCGCGCCGTAGGCTCCCGGCCAGTCGAAACTTTGCGACACGCCTACCGAAAACTTATTGCCAAGATGCGAGTATCCCCACATATTCGACACGCTCACTTCGGGGTCGGGCAACACGTTGGCGTTGGCAAGGTCGGCCATGTCGGCCTCGGCCGAGGCCGCCTTGGCACGCAAGCCGGGATTATTTTCAACAATCAGATTTATTATCTCGTCAATCGGATCTTGCGCCTGCACAGCCATACCGGCAAATAGTGCGACAGCGGCAAACATGATTTTTTTCATTAAATATGTATTATTTCAGTTTTTTCAATGGAGGATTATTTCCGGCGTTGAGAAAGCCAATACAGTGCAGGCACTATAAAAATGTTGAGCGCGGTGGAGGATATGAGACCGCCGAGAATCACCACAGCAAGCGGCGACTGGATTTCATTGCCCGGCGCAGAGCCGTTGACGGCAAGCGGGATGAGGGCCAGGGCAGAGGTCAATGCCGTCATTACTATCGGCAGCAGACGGTCCGACGACCCTTCAATGATACGCTCGCGCAACCCGACGCTCTCGGCGGCCAGATGGTTATACCGGCTTATGAGAAGCATGCCGTTGCGGGTGGTGATACCCAAAAGCGAGATGAATCCGATGATAGCCGGGATATTGAGTTCCGCGCCGGTGAGCACGAGTATCCATATTCCGCCAATCATGGCGAGAGGCATATTCACAAGAATTATCACCGATTGCACCACAGAGCCGAATTCGTGATACAGGAGCATGAAAATGATAAGCAATGCGCCGAGCGAGGTCCACAGCAGCGTGCGCGAGGCGGCTGCCTCGCTTTCGAATTGGCCGCCGTAGGTGACATAATAGTTCTCCGGCATCACCACTTCCGCCTCGATTTTCTTCCGGATTTCGTCGACAGTGGAGCGCAGGTCGCGGTCGGCTACATTGGCAGAAATCACAAGGCGACGCTTCACATTCTCGCGGTTGATGGTATTGGGACCCGACGCCGACACAATCTCGGCGATAGACGACAGAGGAATCTTGCCCACGGAAGAATCTATCATAAGATTGGAAATCGACTCCACCGACCCGCGGTGAGCTGGGTCAAGAATCACGGTAATGTCGTAGGGCAGAGCGTCGGTGTAGACCTGCGACACCACCTTTCCGGCGATGGCCGTCTCCACCACAGCACGGAACTGCGCCATGGTCACGCCATATTTGGCCATAAGCTGACGGCGCGGACGGATGTCGAGTTGCGGGCGTTCGATCTGCTGCTCGATGTTCACATCCACAACTCCGTCGACCTCTCCAATCTCACTTTTTATCTCATTGCCAAGGGCAAATAGGCGGTTGAGGTCGTCGCCAAACACCTTTATGGCAATCTGGGCCTCGGTGCCCGAGAGCATGGCGTCGATACGGTGAGAGATGGGCTGGCCTATCTCGATGTTGGCACCGGGAATCTGCGAGAGTTTCTCCCGAAGTTCGCGTGCTATCTCATTGCGGGTGCGTCCCGACTCGAGCGAATACGGAGCCTCGATTTCAGAGACATTCACGCCAAGGGAGTGCTCGTCGAGTTCGGCGCGGCCTGTCTTGCGCGCCACCGTGCGTATTTCCGGCACAGACATAATCATTTCCTCGGCAAGGCGGCCTACCTTGTCGCTTTCTTCAAGCGAGATACCCGGCAGGGTGGACACGTTGATGGTGAATGAGCCTTCGTTGAACATAGGCAGGAAACTGCGGCCCAGGGTAAAGAACATGCCCACCGACACCACAAAGACACATCCCACGACAATAAGCATAGCCTTAATGGATGAAAGCGAGCCCGACAGCATCTTGACATAGCCGGAGCGCATCATGCGCGTCAGTTTCGGCTCACGACGTATTTTCGCCTCATCGGATGCCGACCCGAGCATAAGCGAGCACAGCACGGGAGTGACGGTAAGGGCGACGACAGTGGACGCCACCAAGGCCACAATAAACGACACTCCAAGCGGAATGAGCATACGGCCCTCTATGCCCGAAAGGAAGAAGAGAGGCAGGAAACTGGCGATGATGATGAGCGAGGAGTTGAAGATAGGCATACGCACCTCGGCCGAGGCATGATACACAACGTCGAGCAGCGGACGCCGCTCGCCCTCGGGAAGGGCGCGGTTCTCGCGGATACGCTTGTAGACATTCTCAACGTCGACGATGGCATCGTCGACAAGCGAGCCAATGGCTATGGCGATGCCGCCAAGGCTCATGGTGTTGATTGTGAACCCGAGGAAATGAAGCACCAGCACGGCCACGATTATCGACAGCGGCAACGCGATGACCGACACCACCGTGGTGCGCACATTCATCAGGAATATGAACAGCACAATTATCACAAACAGCGCGCCCACAAGCAGCGACTCTTGAAGATTCGACACAGAATTGCCGATAAAGTCGGCCTGACGGAATATGTCGGTCTCAACCTTCACGTCGGAAGGCAATGCCGGCACGATGTCGGCCAGTTCGGCGTCGATGCGCTCGGTGAGCGGAATCGTACCAGTGGAGGGTTGTTTTGTGACGGTGATGAGCACTGCGGGACGCGCCTTCACCGATGCCACACCCAGGCGCGGCAACTTTCCGCCGATTTCGACAGAGGCGACATCGCCGAGAGTGACGATGCCCCGGCTGTCGGAACGCACTACGTTCTGCGCTATCACCGCAGGGTCGGCGGAATTGATGTCGGCCTTGATGATGTATTCGTTGCCATAATCGTAAAGCACGCCGCCGCCGGCATTTTCATTCACGCCTCCGGCTGCGGCAATCACCTCGTCGAGCGAGACGCCGTAATGAGCCATGCGCTCGGGGATGAGGCGTATCTGATATTCTTTCTCGTCGCCGCCGATAACCGACACCTGGGCCACGCCGCCAAGGGCGAGGAGGCGCGGCGATATTGTCCGGTCGGCAATGGCGCGGAGGTCGAGCAGCGAGGTAGAGTCGGCGGTAAGGCCTATGATCATCATCTCGCCGAGAATCGACGACTGCGGGCCGAGCATGGGTGTGCCCACATTGTCGGGCATATCCTCGGCAACAGACACCAGCCGCTCCGACACAATCTGCCGGGCAAGGAACACATCCGTGCCCCAGTCAAACTCCACCCACACCACAGAGAAGCCTGTGGTCGACGACGAGCGCACGCGCCTCACATCGGTTGCGCCGTTCACGGCAGTCTCGATAGGATATGTAACTATTTTTTCTACTTCTTCGGGAGCCATGCCCGGAGCCTCGGTCATTACGACAACCGTGGGAGCGTTAAGGTCGGGGAAAATATCCACCTCGGTGCGCGTCAGGGTAATAACCCCGGCAACAAGCGCCACCGCCGTCAATATCAGCACAGTCAGCCTGTTCCTTAACGAAAAGTTTATTATACGGTTTAACATTTTTATCGGATTCGTGTATTACGTTAATTTCGTGGATTTCGTGAATTATATGGACTCTTGAAGTATATTAATTTCGAGGATTAGTGTAATGTTTAACGATTTATAGTATATCCAACTGTTCTGAATTTTAAACTTGATTCTCCAAAATTCAGCAACAGACCCTTTTCAAATCCAGTTGCTCGTAAATAACCAACAACTTGACCTATTTCCTTTTCTCCGATAATCGGCAAGGCTTTCAGTTCTACGATTATATCTCCGAAACAAATAAAATCGGCCTTGTAATATTTTGTCAATTTGCGCCCCTTGTATTCTACCTCAATATACTTTTCGCGTTCAAAAGGTATATCTCTGAGTCCAAATTCTATCGCAAGCGCCTCTTGATAAATCAACTCATTAAAACCGCAATTCAACTGCCGATGCACTTCCATAGCAGCCCCTACGACTTGATAAACCTTTGTCTCAAAATCAATTATCATATATGGTTTAAAATAACTCGAAAAACTAAATCAATAAATCAATGTCTAATTTACGTTGAGTTTCGAGAATAATCACCGAAATTAATTATATTCACGAAATACACGTTAAAAATGCATAGGTTCTCGCGTTAGTGGTTATGGGAGTGGCCTTCGGGGACGACGCCGGAGGATTCGGCGAGGCGGACGGCTGTGGCCCCTGCGACTACGACGTCGGAGCCTGATTCGAGGCCCGACAGGATCTCGGCCCTCCGTCCGTCGGAGGCTCCAACCTTGACGGGCACTTTGTGATAGCAGTCTTCGTCGATACGCACGTAAACGAAGGTGTTGCCCTGCTGCTCGGAAATGGCTTCAACGGGCACGGATATTACGTTGCCGCGCTCGCGGCCAAGAAGGTATACGTCGGCAATGGCCCCGACGGGGATTGTGCCGTCAGACCGGAACGTGAAATAGACGGGCACGTAGCCGGGTGTCGAGGTGGCTGACACCGGGGCGGCAGAGCGTGTAAGGGTAAACAGGCTGTCGGCCGACGAGAAACCGACGCGCGCCGAGGTGAGCATCGGTGCCTGACGGGCATAACGCTCGGGCAAATCGGCGCGGAGTGTCATGTCGGCCGATGATGATATCTGCGCCAAGGCATCGCCGGCATTCACATATGCCCCTTCCGACACGAGCAGGCCGGAAATCACACCCGACACGGGAGCCTTGGCCACGCCCGAGGAAGCCCCCGCGCTGTATGCGGCACGGGCGGCGTCGTAGGCGGCGCGGGCGGCATTGTAGTCGCGTGTCGACACTATTCCGTCGGCATGGAGGGGTGTAACGCGGTCGAGTTCAGCCTTTGCCGAGGCAAGGGCGAGGCGCGCCGCCTCATTGGCATTGCCTCCCGCCACAGCCGAAGTTGATATTGACGCGACAGAAGCGCCACGGCTTACTTTCGAGCCGGGCACGGCATTAGAGGCAAAGCGCACTGTTCCCGAAGCCGGCGCGGGCACTATGGCTGTCGACCCGGGAGCCTCCACGACAGCGCCGGATGTGTGAATCACATCGGAAAACGCACCCGGCTGCACCTTTTCTGTTGCGACGCCCATCTTTTCCGCCATGTGCGGGTCAAGGACAATCTCGCCGTGGCTGTGGCCGCCGGCCTCGGCCTCTTCGCCTGCGCCATGATGATGATGTTTCAACTCGTCATTATCGGCATGGCACGCCGGCAATGCCACGGAAAACATTGCCGCGGCAATAGCGTTTAATAAGGTGTAATATTTCATGTTTTTGTACATTTCGTTAGTTTGTTTTGCAAATTTACGATATTTTTTCCGCAACCGGGTTGCAAATTGACATACATTTGCAAACCGGTTGCAAGAAATATGCCTTAACTTTGCACCGAAATCAAAAAAAACAAGTAAGATGAACGAATTTTTCAATTCTTTACTTTTCATGCTCAACGAGATGTCGCCTTACATTTTGCTGGGCTTCCTTGTGGCAGGGCTGCTGCAAGCCTTTGTGCGCCCGGCCATGATGACACGTCATCTTGCCGGCACGGGCTGGAAATCGGTGCTGAAAGCCGCCGCCTTCGGGGTGCCGCTGCCTTTATGCTCGTGCGGAGTGCTTCCGGCCGCCGTTGC
This sequence comes from uncultured Muribaculaceae bacterium, assembly GCA_947644475.1. GTDB lineage: Bacteria > Bacteroidota > Bacteroidia > Bacteroidales > Muribaculaceae > CAG-873. Next base: position 3,281 of record CANRZQ010000065.1, on the reverse strand, counting down.
GCTTCGCCGCGGAGGAGCCTCGCGCGCAGCCTCGTCGTCGTTTCTGATAGCAACACCGCAGACAGGCGTCGACTCGATAGCCGCCACCTATGCCATGCTCGGACCGGCATTTGCTGTGGTGCGCCCTGTGGCCGCCCTTACCACGGCACTCGCCGGAGGATGCCTTGTCGGACGCGACGAGGCAAAAAATGCAGACACAAAGGCCGACTGCTCCGGCTCATGCCCTGCTCCGGCTGCGGGCGATGAACCCCGGCAGTCGTTTTGGCACAAACTCGGCATGGCTCTCCGATACGGATTTTTCGACATGGTGCAAAGCATCGGCGGCTGGCTTGTGATTGGGCTTTTGATAGCCGCAATAATCACCGTGGCTGTCCCCGACAATTTTTTCGTGCAGTTCAAGGACTATACCCTCATTACGATGCTCGCCGTGGTGATTGTGGCCGTGCCCATGTATGTATGCGCCACCGGCTCCATCCCCATCGCCATGTCGCTCATGCTCAAAGGCCTGTCGCCGGGCACCGCGCTTGTGATGCTCATGGCCGGGCCTGCGGCTAATTTCGCGTCTATCACTGTGATAGCCCGTGAGATGGGCCGCCGCGCCGCCGCCATATATCTTGGCGCGATAGTGGCGGGCGCCATACTTTTCGGACTGCTTATCGACATGGTGCTTCCTGCTTCGTGGTTCGCGCTCCCCGGCGGAGCACACGCCTGCGGACACGGCGAGGCTTTCTCATGGTTCTCGACAGCATGCTCGGCAATCCTCGTGGTGCTGCTCATAATCGCCATCGCATCCGGCAAACTTCATAAACACTCACACAATATAACAACAGACACTATGGAATATAAAATCAAAGGCATGAACTGCCAGCACTGCCGCGCCAGCGTGGAAAAAGGCATCGCCGCCCTCGAAGGCGTGAAATCTGTAACAGTAGACCTCGCCTCGGGCATAGCCCGCGTCGAAGGCACTGCCACCCGCGAGGAAATCGCCTCCTGCGTGCGCGCCCTCGGCTTCGACATGGAATAAGACAACGACAAACCTCAAAGCGCAAACGCCCGGCGACTAACGGTTAGTCGCCGGGCGTTATAGTTTATAATTTATAGTTTATAACTGCATGCTTACATGTCTTGGTAAAGGTCGAGGGCCGCGATGATTTCTTTCTCGGTGGCGGTGCAGTCGATGTGGGGGCTGCCGACGGCCGACAATAATGTGAAGTTGATTTCCGAGGCTACGGCATTTTTCTTGTCGTGGCGCATAAGAGCGATAAGTTCGGGATATTCGTTGCACTGCAAGGGGAATTTTCCGTAGTTTTCCTTTACATAGGCGGCAAATTTCTGCATTGTCTCTGCCGGGAAATCCATTTTCAGGCGCGAAAGGATGAGTTCGACAACAAGCCCCCAGGCCACAGCATAGCCATGGGGCACGGGCGACTGATGGGCCATGGCGAAACTCTCGAAGGCATGGCCAATGGTATGGCCGAGATTGAGGGTGCGTCGGAGGCCTTTTTCCGTGGGGTCGGATTCCACGGTTTTTTTCTTGATATTGACGCTTTCCTCGATAAGCCGGAGAAGGCGGTCGGACGAGCCGGCGCTTTCTGTCACGATGTCGTAGCGCATAAGGTCGGAAAGGGTCTTGTCGCTGTCGAGAAGCCCATGCTTGAGCATCTCGGCATAGCCCGAGAGCAACTGCTGCTGTGGAAGCGTGTTGAAAAAGAGGGTGGATATTATCACGGCCTCGGCCTCGGAGAATGCTCCGATTTCATTTTTAAGGCCGTTGAAGTTGATGCCGGTCTTGCCGCCCACGGCGGCATCGACAGCGCCGAGCAATGTGGTGGGGATATTGACAAAGCGGATGCCGCGCTTGAATGTGGCGGCGGCAAAACCACCAAGGTCGGTGATCATGCCCCCGCCAAGATTGATTATCACAGAATTGCGCGTGGCCTCGCCCTGCGACAATTCTTTCCATATCTTTTGCAGCGAATCCACTGTTTTATTCGAGTCGCCGGCAAGGGTGGTTATAATGGTTGCATCGGCAAACGATTTGCACTGGCTTTTGAGGATAGGCAGCACGAAATGCGCCGTGTTCATGTCGACAAGGACAAACACGCGCGGCGAACCGAGGTCGGCCACGAGAGTGTCGACGGCTTCGGTCACAAGATTGGTAAATATCAGTTTTTGTGCCATAGGTTCCTGTAAATAAATTGAAACGTTGTTGTATCGATACAACAAGAAAATCAGTGTTTTTGTTTTCCGGCATTATCGTCACGCTCACTGCCGCGACGCATGTCGTCCTCGCGCTCGCGGCGCAGACGCTCGCGGCGTTTGAGCGAGAAATGGAGCAGCACGATTGAGAGCAACGACGCTCCGATTACGCCGAAATAATATAGATAGTTGCCTGCGCGGAATTCTCCAAAACCTATGTATGACATTACGCCGAGATACACAAGGAGTACAGCCGGGATAAGGGTTGAGCGAGGAGGTACTTTCATAAAAAAAAGACAACGGGGAAAAGAATGTCAAAAAAAAGAAAAGAATGGCTTGCCGGAGTGCCGAGGGGGCTCAGCCTTGCGGCTCGAGCGCGGTCTTATACATCGATTGGGCGGGGTTGAATTTGCCACCGGCAAGATGCTGATATATTTTAAGGCATGCCCATGCGTCGAGAGCCGCATATTTCTGCTGAGCGTCGGACAGTTTCTCGGCTTCCCAGTTGGTGAGCCGCTGCGCCTTTGAAATCTTTCCTCCGAAAATTATCGCATATACCTTCTGCAATGAGATGTCGGATATTGCATAATCATGGACCATTTCCTGCAAGTCGACAAAACTGCGGGGCTCGAAATCGCTGCTGCGGTGCATCACATGGAAATCGTCACGTATCGACAGGCCCACTTTTGTGATTCCGGCATCCTCAATCAATCTGCACAGCGCATCGGGCATGCCGATAAGGTTAAGGCGGAAAAGATAACAGCGGTCGGGGGTTGAGAGTTGCATGAGCGCCACTTTGTAGACACGTCCTTTACGAAACGACGGCCTTGTCTCCGTGTCGAAGCCGATCACTTTATGACGCATCAGGTCATCCACGGCCTCGGCCACCTTGTCTTCGGTGTCGACAACCGTGATTGCGCCGGGAAATGAAATCACGGGCAATGCGTTGATTTGCTCTTTGGTGATTGACAAACGGTAATTGAACATGGGTGCAAAGTTACGGTTTTCGGTGCAATTATCAAAATTTAGTATATCTGATTAAAAAGTTAATGTAATCACGGTGTAGGGACGCACGGCTCGTG
>CANRZQ010000064.1 GCA_947644475.1 uncultured Muribaculaceae bacterium | reverse complement strand
ACATGCAATCTACCGCCACCAACACCGGCTCTGCCACCATCAACGTATATTTTGTGCAGGGTTTCGACCCGAACATGGCCGCTGTGGACGTGCAGAACCGCGTGGCCAAGGCTCAGAACCTCCTCCCCGCCGAAGTAATCCAGGTGGGCGTCCTCACCCAGAAACGCCAGACATCGATGCTCTGCGCCGTGGCTCTGGTGGATGAAGAAGGCCTCTACGACGAGGAATTTGTGGAGAACTACATGAAAATCAACGTCGTGCCCCAACTCCAGCGTATCTCCGGCGTGGGCGACGTGCTTGTGATGGGCGCCGACTACTCGATGCGCGTATGGCTCAAGCCCGACGTGATGGCCCAGTACTCGCTTATGCCTTCCGATGTGTCGGCGGCCCTGGCCGAACAGAACGTTGAGGCCGCTCCGGGCGCGTTCGGCGAGCAAGGCGACCAGACCTTCCAGTACACGATGAAATACAAAGGCCGCCTCACCACTCCCGAGGAATTCGGCGACATCGTGATACGCGCCAACTCCAACGGCGAGGTGCTTCGCCTCAAAGACGTGGCTGAAATCGAACTTGGCCGTGTGACCTACGGCTTCCACGGCGCCCTCAACGGCCATCCCTCGACCATCGCCATCGTGTTCCAGACCGCAGGCTCGAACGCCACTCAGATTATCAACGACTGTCTCCAGTTTGTCGACGACCTCCGCCCCGAACTTCCCAAGGGCATCGGCGTGGAAGTGCCGCTCAACAACAACGAATTCCTCTATGCCTCCATCCATGAGGTAATCAAGACCCTCATCGAGGCATTCGTGCTCGTGTTCTTCGTGGTTTACCTCTTCCTGCAAGATATCCGCTCGACAATTATCCCCGCCATCGCCATCCCTGTGGCTCTGGTCGGCACATTCTTCGTGCTTAAACTAATCGGCTTCTCCATCAACCTCATCACCCTCTCTGCCCTTGTGCTCGCCATCGCCATTGTGGTCGACGACGCCATTGTGGTGGTCGAGGCCGTGCACGCCAAACTCGACGTGGGCTACAAGAGCGCGCGCCGAGCCTCGATCGACGCCATGAGCGAGATTGCCGGCGCCCTTATATCGATTACCCTCGTGATGATGCTCGTGTTCATCCCCGTGTCGTTTATGGAAGGCACATCGGGCGTGTTCTACCGCCAGTTCGGCCTCACCATCGCCATCGCCGTGGGTTTCTCGGCCATCAACGCCCTCACGCTCTCTCCTGCCCTTTGCGCCGTGTTCCTCAAAGCCCACGACGACAACCGCCCGCTCACCGAACGTCTCGGCGAGGCATACTCCGCGGCCGGCGACGCCGCCAAGGAAGTGGCCAAGTCGCGCCTTAACCTGCACCCGCTTATAATCTTCGCATTCCTCTGCGCCACAATCGTGTTCATGATTCTGGGCTGGTTCAACACAGCCTCACTGTGGAAACTTGCCGTGGCCTCGGTATGCGCCATAATAGCAGTGGTCGGCATCTTCACCCCTCGCTTCCACCGCGGATTCGAGAAAGGATTCGGACGCGTGCTCGCCGTCTACAATAAATGCGTATCCTTCTTCAGCCGCCACAAAATCACATCATTTGCCACAGTTATCGTATCCATCGTGGTGCTCGTGGCCCTGATGCGCAGCACACCCTCGTCGCTCGTGCCCAACGAAGACACCGGCACAGTGTTCGTAATGGTGACAATGCCTCCGGGCACATCGCAGGAGCGCACCGGCGAGACACTCGACCAGCTGGACAAGATTCTGCAGAACATCCCCGGCGTGAAACTCACCCAGATGATCAACGGCTACTCGTTCATCGCCGGACAGGGCGCGACATACGGCACATTCATCGTGAAACTCAATCCCTGGGAAGAACGCGACGAAAGCCAGAGTTCCGACAACATCATCAAGCAAATCTACGGCGCCGCCCGCAAATACATAAAGGACGGCACGGTGGCCGCCTTCGCTCCGCCTATGATCACGGGTTACTCCGTGTCCAACGGTTTCGAGATGAAGATGCAGGACAAGACCGGCGGCGATATCAACGACTTCTTCGCCGTGGTGCAGGGCTTCCTCGGCCAACTCAACCAGCAGCCCGAGATTCAGATGGCCTACACCACCTTCAACCCCACCTTCCCGCAGTATATGGTCGACATCGACGTGGCCAAGGCCAAGCAGGCCGGCATAAGCCCGAAGACAATCCTCTCCACTCTGCAAGGCTACTACGGCTCGATGTATGTGTCGAACTTCAACCGTTTCGGTAAAATCTACCGCGTGATGATGCAGGCCGCTCCCGAGGCCCGTGTATCTCCCGAGACACTCAACTCCATAAAGATACGCAACGGAGCCGACATGGCGCCCATCTCCAACTTCGTGTCGCTCGAACGTGTCTACGGCCCCGACCTTCTCGACCGCTTCAACATGTTCTCGTCGATTTCGGTCAACGGCTCGCCCAACCCCGGCTATTCCACCGGCGACGCCATCGCCGCCATCCAGCGCGTGGCCGCCCAGACACTCCCCACAGGCTACACCTACGAGTACTCGGGCATGACCCGCGAGGAAAGCAAGCAAGACGCATCGTCGACAGCCGTAATCTTCGGCCTCTGCCTGCTCTTTGTCTACCTGCTGCTCTCCGCCCAGTATGAAAGTTACTTCCTCCCCTGGGCCGTTATCCTTTCGATTCCGTTCGGCTTGATGGGCTCGTTTGTGTTCGCCAAGATGTTCGGCATCGACAACAACATCTACCTGCAGATCGCGCTCATCATGCTCATCGGCCTTCTTGCCAAGAACGCCATCCTCATCGTGGAATTCGCCGTGGAACGCCGCCGCACGGGCATGTCGATATTCAACGCCGCAATCCAGGGTGCATCGGCCCGTCTGCGTCCTATCCTCATGACATCGCTCGCCCTCATTATCGGCCTTCTGCCGCTGATGTTTGCCCACGGCGTAGGCGCCAACGGCAACCGCGCGCTCGGCGCCGGCTCTGTCGGCGGCATGCTCATCGGCATGATCCTGCAAGTGCTGTTCGTGCCCGCGCTCTTCATCGTGTTCCAGACAATCCAGGAAAAAATCTCGCCCATCAAGTTCACCGACGAGGAACCCGGCGGTAACATCGAAAACGAGATCGAACAATATTCCCGATAACATACGGCCGAACCCGTTTCCTCCCGGCACATTAGCGCCGGGGGGAAGCATCCCGGCCAAAACCAAACAACATCCCGATGAAAAAAATAATATACATGGCTGTCGCAGCCTCCCTCTCGCTGAGCCTCGGAAGCTGCCACATCTACAAAAAATACGAGACGCCCGACTCGACGGCCCTCACCGCCGAATACAAGCAGGCGCGCCAGGCCGAGCCGGACTCCACCGCCTTCGGCAACCTCCTCTGGGAAGACGTGTTCACCGACCCCGTGCTCGTCGACCTTATCAACCGCGCCCTCGCCGAGAACACCTCCCTGCGCAACGCCCAGCTCAACGTCGACATTGCCGACGCCCAGCTCCGCGGCGCACGCCTGGCCTACCTCCCCTCGCTCGCCCTCACGCCCAACGGCGCGGGAGCCTCTTATGCCGGCTCCGACCTTTCGTGGACCTACACAATCCCGGCAACAGTAAGCTGGGAAATCGACGTGTTTGCCAAACTGCTCAACTCCAAGCGCGGAGCGCAGGTGGCCGTCTACAAATCGGAGGCCTACGCACAGGCCGTGCGCTCGCGCATCATCGCCGGAGTGGCCAACTGCTACTACGCGATAGCCTCCGTAGAGCGTCAGCTCCACCTCTACCGCACCACCGCCCAACTCTGGAAAGAATCGGTGCAGATGATGAAAGACATGAAAGAGGCCGGACGCACCACCGAGGCCGCCGTTGTGCAGATGACAGCCAACTACAACAACGTGCTGGCCGGCATCACCGACCTTGAAGTGAGCCTCGACCAGCTCAACAACACCATGTCGCTGCTGATGAACACCATGCCCCAGACCTGGGCCGTAAGCCCCGACGCATCGCTCCAAGTGCCCGAAATGCTCATACAGGGCGTGCCGATGCAGTACCTCGCCATGCGCCCCGACGTGGCCGCCGCCGAGCAAGACCTCGCCGTGGCCTACTACGCCACCAACTCGGCCCGCGCAGCCTTCTACCCCGGCATCACCATCTCGGCACAGGGCGGATTCACCAACCTGCTCGGCTCGTTCGTGAAAAACCCCGGCGACTGGTTCTATAACCTCGCAGGCTCGCTCGTAGCCCCGATATTCTCGCGCGGCCAGAACATTGCCCGCCTTCAAGCATCCAAGATTCAGCAGCAGCAGGCCATGAACAACTTCGAATACACCCTGCTCACAGCCGCAGCCGAAGTGTCCGACGGCCTCACCACTTACCGCAAGGCCACAGAGAAATCGACCTACCTCGCCGAACAGGTGGCCAACCTCGAGAAATCCGTGGAATACACCGTCGACCTCTTCCAGTACTCCAACGGCACCTACCTCGAAGTAATCACCGCCCAGCAAAGCCTCCTCGGCGCACAGATGGCCCAGCTGTCAAACGAACTCACATCCGCCCAGGCAATCATCAACCTCTACCAGTCGCTCGGAGGCGGACGCTAATATAAAAAAAGGATAAAGTATAAGTGATGAGTGACAACGTTTCACTCACACTTATGCTTTATCGCTTATCGCTTGTCACTCATAACTTATACTTAATACCTGAATTACAATGATCAGTCCAATGGCACACGTCGATCCATCAGCAAAAATCGGCGAAAACGTAAAAATACACCCATTCGCCTACATTGACGCCAACGTCGAGATCGGCGACGGATGCGAGATCCTCCCCTATGCCTCAATCATGGCCGGAACACGCATGGGCAAGAACAACCGTGTGTTCCAAGGCGCGGTAATCGGTGCCGAGCCACAGGACTTCCGCTGGAACGGCGAACCCACATTCTGCTACATCGGCGACGACAACACAATCCGCGAACACGTGATAATCAACCGCGGCATCGCCCCCGAAGGCGGCACACGCATCGGCTCCGGATGCTTCATCATGGCCGAGACCCATATCGGACACGACTCCCACATCGTGGGCAAATCAGTGCTCGGCAACGGCGTGACAATAGCCGGCGGAGCAGTAGTGGACGAATGTTCCATCCTGTCGTCGAACGTAATCCTCCACGAAAACTGCCGCGTGGGCCGCTGGGTGCTCGTAAAAGGCGGATGCCGCATCGGCTCCAACGTGCCTCCATACATCATCTTAGCCCACAACCCGGCAACGTACTACGGCATCAACTCCGTGGTGATGCGCAAGAAAGGCTTCTCCGAGGCCGAAATCGACGACGCGGCCAAGGCCTACCGCCACATCTACCAATGCCAGACATCGGTGTTCAACGCCCTCAAACGCATCGAGGCCGACATCGACGACAACGAGATACGCCGCAACATCATCGACTTCATCCGCGACAACCGCCTGCGCATCGTAGCCACCAACGCCGACCTCGACTGACCCCTCCACCCATCCCATACCCGCGCGGCCCGACACCCCCATGTCGGGCCGCGCCGTTTTTATTTGCACATTCCCTAATTTTTATTTAACTTTGCTTAAAAAAAAAAAAAAGTATTATGAAACATTGGATTTTTCTAACGATTGGGGGCGGTATCATAGGCGGCATTATTGGCGGCCGTGCCTACAAGAAATACAACGAACGCCACAAGAATGGCTAATCGTCAGTTCGATAATGCCAACCCGGCAGCAAGATAGCCGTGTTAAAATTGAAAAACAGGACGCATGTGCCGTGCAATGCTGTTCAAATAAAGGCGTATCGCAGAATCGCGTAGCGATTGCCGACAATAGCCGTGGGTGAGGGCGTGGCAAAGCCTCGACCGAACCCACGGAAAATGGTTGTCGACTACCGGGGATTTGGAGCGGAGCTTGCCGGAGCGTTCGATAACGCCAACCGTGGTGCAGAACGCTACGCTGTCGCTCGCTCCGATACCACGTGTGTATCCAATTCACATTACCGGGGGTTACACTGTCGCTCCACCCCCGGCTACTTTCTTGAAGCGCATACGCGCTTCTTCTCCTTAGCGATAGGTTATTTGAACCGCATTACACGGCTCGTGCGTCCGCAGATAAACAATTGATTGTTAAATAAATATCAATATGGATTTTCGAACGCACGGGCCGAACGTCCCTACTGTTTGGTATTTTGACACACCCTCCTGCAGTTAATGTTCGTGACAAACTTTCATGTTGCCCTTGTTCTCATGTCTAAAATTTCGACATGTGCGTTTTTTTGTTTATCTTTGTAATATGAAACATTTTCTCCTTGTAATATTTTTGGCGGTGGCGGCTGCGACGCAAGCGCAGGTCACGGCGGAAAAGGCCTTTACGGTGGCTCCCGACGATGTGATGCTCCTGCTTGGGCCGTCGGTGCGCCTCGACATGCTCGACTATTTCCACGCCGGCTCATCAAAGCAGTCGGCCAACGCCACGGGCGGCCGCTGCCGCATAATCGAAGAGAAGCCTTACAGCCTTACCGTACAGGCTTCTGACAGCACTGTCTTTCAAATCTTTGTGCTCAACCCCATGGAGGAGCGCCCGGTGCTCGGCGTGATAGAGACTGTGGCAACTCCCGTGCGCGACAGCGTGATACGCCTCTACAATTACCGCTGGGAGCCGCTCCCCAAGTCGCCTTTCACGCCTCCGTCGTTGCGCACATGGCTTATCGACGACTGCAAGGATGCCCTGGCCAAAGCCGAGGCTCAGATTCCTTTCATGCTCGCCGAATACGCCTACAATCCCGACACCGCCACTCTCACCGTAACTCCAACCACCGGCGATTTCTTCTCTGCCTCCGAGCGACCCGAGGCTCTGGCAAACATCCGCCCGCAACTGAAATATTACTGGAACGGCAAAAACTTTAAACTCCTCGACAAATGAACGGCACACAGGCTCTCACCCTATCGCAACTCAACGCGGCCGTAAGCCGGGCCGTGGCCTCGGCGCCGGGCACCCAGAATGTGTGGGTGGTGGCCGAGACTGCCGATGTGCGTGTCTCCGGCGGCCACTGCTACATGGAACTCATCGAGAAGGACCCCGCCTCGGGGCAGCAACTCGCCAAGGCACGCGCCAACATCTGGGCCTCGACATTCTCGACAATCTCGCGCCAGTTCCTGCAAGCCACGGGCCGGCCTTTTGGATCGGACATGAAGGTGATGGTGCGTGTCACGGCATCGTTCCACCCTCTTTATGGCTTCTCGCTCAACATCAACGCCATCGACCCCTCATACACGGCCGGCGACCTGCTGCGCCGCCGCGCCGAGATACTCGCGCGCCTCAAAGCCGAGGGCATTCTCGAGATGAACCGGACACTGCCGTGGCCCGACGTGCCCTCGCGCATCGCCATAATATCGGCAGCGGGAGCGGCCGGCTACGGCGACTTCTGCCGCCAACTCTTTCTCAACCCCTACCGCCTGCGCTTCACGGGGCGTCTTTTCCCGGCGATAATGCAGGGCGAACGCTCTGCCGAGTCGATTATCGCCGCCCTCGACTGCATCAACGCCGACATCGACGCGTACGACTGCGTGGTGATAATACGCGGCGGCGGAGCCACATCGGACCTCGGCTCGTTCGAGAACTACGACCTCGCCGCCAACATAGCCCAATTTCCCATACCGGTGATTATCGGCATAGGCCACGAACGCGACATTACGCTTCTCGACTATGTGGCCAACATGCGCGTCAAGACCCCCACGGCAGCCGCGGCATGGCTCGTGGGCCGCGGTGCCGACGCATTGGCCCGCCTGGGACAGATGGCGGCGGCAATACACCGCTCCGTGGCCGACCGCATCGGAGGATGCCGCCAGCAACTCGAATACATTCGCGGCGCGCTGCCAACAGCATCCACAGCCGCCCTTTCCCGTGCCCGCAACCGCCTTGTCAACGTCCGCGCCGGACTCGCCGCCATCCCCGACAGCCGACTGCGCCCGCAGGCAGCGCGCCTCGACGCCATGGCCGGCGCACTGACGCAGGCCGTGGCCACAGCCATCGACCGCCAGCGTCGCCGGCTCGACGCCGACGCCCAGCTCATCGCCGTACTGTCGCCCGAGGCCACGCTCCGCCGCGGCTACTCGATAACGCGCGTCGACGGCCATGCCGTGACCTCCTCCGCCGACATCGCCCCCGGCACCGAAATCGAGACCATCCTCGCATCAGGAACGATACGGTCAACGGCCAATTAACAATGCACGATGCACAATGCACAATGCACGATGTCACAAGCCGGAGGCTTATGTTCCTACCTCCTTACTACCCAACTTCCAAACTCTCCCATCTTTATAACTTATCACTCATACCTTATCCTTAAATAAAATGGAACTTACATATCAACAGGCTGTTACCGAACTTGAAAATATATTGCGCACCATCCAGTCGGACACCTGCGACATCGACCGCCTCACGGCCCTCACACGCCGCGCCACCGAACTTCTGTCGGAGTGCCGCTCTCGCCTGACGACCACCGAGACCGAACTCCGCGCTATCCTCGCCTCGCTCGAAGCCCCGCAGCCGTAGATGACTTCAATGCCGATAATTCATTAGATTACAACAAATTGACTGCGGACGCACGAGCCGTGCGTCCCTACAATCTCGGCACAAAATGCAATATGCGTCACCACTGGGTATATGTATTGGCAGGTCCCCAATTGCTCTCTTGGTAAAATATTGCCATTCCTTTTTTATAATAGTCGCCTCTAAATTTAATATAGGCGTTCATTCCTTTTTGCGTGAATTCCAATTTTATGTAGCAACGGGACTTTTCTACGGTGGCACAACCGTAACGTGATAATGAACGGTGTTTGCTTTGGCTCCCACCGTGCCACCCGGACACCGCGCCATTAGAACTGTATCCACCACCGCCACGGCCTACACGAATATCGCCGTTTTCTACCCAGAATTCACCATATTCAGGAGCCTCGTCCTCAAAGTCGGCATAGATGGTGCCATTGTATAGTTTGCCGGTAGTGGTAAATACCCCGTCGGATGTGGAGAGGCGAATTTTGTATTCGTCGCCGCCCATGCTTTTGATTTTGATGTCGCCCAGCCAGGACGCCCCGTCGGGAGTCCAGTCGCCGGAGATGTTGTCTTGCGCCGCGATGCCGGCAATGCCAAGCACCATAATGCACACTAATGCGATAAGTTTTTTCATAAGATTGATTTATTGATGTTAAGTTAACGTTTATGCAAATGCCTCGTTGATTTTTTCGAGTTTCTTGGCCACCTTGTCGCGGTTCTTGATGTCGCCGGTAATGTCATAAAGCAGCAAGAGGTATTCATAATAGTATTTCTTGTATAATGGGTCTACTTTTTCGCTGTCGGCCAGTTTGCCATACGGTTTCAGAGTCTTGACAGCGAGCGCGGGGTTGGCATCGGTGCGCCCTTTCATGTCGGCAAGTATTACTGCCGTTTCAAGAATCATATCATCTTTCGACTCGATGTCGGATTTCTTTATTTGACTGAGAATTTTTTCCACCTCGTCGATATGGGCGGATTGTGACGGGTCGAGGATAAAGCGCATATAATGGGCAGTGCGCTCGCCCCACAATTGGTCGTCATAGGCATACTCCGTGTCGGGGACATAGTTGGCCATGTCGTCGATTGTGGCTACGATAGCCTCCATCCTGCGTGTGCATCGAGGGCACTCTTTGATGTATTTCATATACGGCATGTGGCTGTATGCCCATATATTAGAGAGGATATCGGCATATGCTTTTGTAATCATATTGCCAAGATCGCTTGCCGGGTCTGCGCTTGTGTCTGCGACCATACGGAAACGGGCGCGGTCGGCCTCCGGCCCATTGTCGATTATGCCTCCAAAAGTCCACGATATATCATAGACAAGTTGCTCGCGCAACTGCCCGTATGTCTCCGGGGAAAGCGTACGGGCTATGTCGCGGCAATGGTAAAAATAGTCTTCCGACGCAATTCTTGCGGCGAGGGCGGCCAAAGCGGACACCCTTTGGATGTCGCTTTCCACAAAAGGACTCAGGCGCGGGCGACGGCACATGCTGAAGCATATTTCCAGACGTTCCTTTTCGGGTTCGAAATTATTGTTGAGCCTTTCGAAGCGCAGATAGTAAGCATTGTTGATATATGAGTCAAGCAGCAGCCCGACAGTGGCGTCGGAATAGGTTGCAGCCGAGTCGGCATGCGCCGACAGAGCCTGACGGAGCAGCATATCCAGATCGAAGGCGGAAAGCCCGTCGCAATAATACAGCCGCGTGAGAGGCTGCAATTCGGGATAATAATCGGCGGCCCACTCCGACATGATGCGCGAGCGGAATTGCCGCACCGAGTCGGGCGTGAAAGAAATGGAGTCGACAAGAGACAGAAAGTCGCGCTCGGCCATATATTGCAGAAGTTGGGGAATCCTTTCCCTGCAATGGGAGAGGCGTTGCCTGATAAATGGCTCCATGACCTCGACCGTAAGGCGTGGCGACATGGCCTTTTCAAAACATGATTCAAAAAAAGCAGTGTCGCCCTTGCCAAGGGCATAGTCGCCGGCCCATAGCAATGCCGAAGGCACGGTGTCGCGCTCTCCGGCCTCGATGCTTTTCCGCATCGTGACATAATACTGCCGGGTGAAATCATTATTGGCAGTGTCGGGCAAATTGATACCCTTTGCCAAGATGTAAGGAATGGCTATCCGGGGGAGCATTGATGGCACAGGAGGTTTAGGACCGACAAGACGGTATCCTCCCGGAGGGGTTTTAGGCACCTGTGGAACCGCGATGTGCGGAATCCTGACAGGCTTTACGCGTGTGGCTTTCGCGGCCGACCTAATCGCGCTCCTCACCGCCGGAACCTGACCGAAGACGGCATTTGGCAGAAAGCACACGAGCAGAGCCGTGGTTAAAATGACCAATATTTTTTTCATGTCATTTGATTGAGGGGATGTCCTTGATGATTTCGAGCATGAGGCGGTAGGCGTCTTCCATTTCCTGCAAGTCGGCATATTCGCGGGTGGAGTGTATCTCGTGCTGACCGGAGAAGAGGCACATGCCGCCTTTGAGGCCTTTGGCGGCAAACATCGACGCGGTGGTGCCTCCGCGCTCGTCGGCAAAAGAGATATGCTTGCCGGTCTTCCGGGCGGCTTTCTCAACAAGTTCCTTGGCCTTGGGATGGATGGTGTAGGCCACGTTCTCGTATTGCAAGCCGTCGAACACCACCTCTACGCCCACATTGGGGAAATCGCTCTCGACCTTGGCGACGGCCTCTTTGAGAAGCCTGTCGAAGTATTCGCCCTCGGCGGCGTCGAAGTAGCGGACGCGAGTCTGCACTGTAACGTCAATCTCGTCTTTTTCCTGATCGAATTTCCAGGGATGTATGTATCCTTGGCGGCCTTCGGTGTTCTCGGGACGAATCTCAACGGGAAAATAAGAGATGAAAGTGGCGGCAGCGGCTGTGGCGTCGCCAAGTTTCTCGATTTTTGCATCGGCCGGGTGGGCGTCGCGGCCAATGAACTTCACGTTGAAGCCGCGTGCGGTAAAATTTGACTCGGTGATGATTTCTCCACCTTTGCCGTCGATGTCGAAGAGAATGTCGGGGTTGAAACGCGCCACATCTATTGCCT
>CANRZQ010000063.1 GCA_947644475.1 uncultured Muribaculaceae bacterium | reverse complement strand
CTATTCGTGTCAAATTTAAATCCAATTTTTCAATTTTCCAAATTTCAATGTGAAAAAATGCAAAAATAGCACCCGCATCCTTAAAATTCGTGGTCGGAGCAGGCCGAATTAGTGCTTTATGGGTTCCATTTTTTTTATTACTTTTGTATATGGAAACAATAATATCGTCTTCAAACGAATCGGAGTATAACGAAATACTGCGCCAGGCCATCGCAGTAATTGAGGATTCAAGGAACAAAATCGCCAGGGCTGTTGTCTCTACATCTAATGAGATGCATTGGAATGTGGGGCGAATACTACATGAGAGAAAACTGGATAGCAAACATGGCGATGGGGTTGTGAAACGCCTATCCGCAGACTTAAAACTGATGTTCCCCAAATTAGGCATGTCGGTCAGCAACCTATGGAATATGAAACGTTTTTATGTTCGGTTCCTCAATTCTGATTCAAAACTACAACAGGCCGTTGTAGTTTTGCCCTGGGGGCATCTCAACTATCTTATCGCTAAATTTGGAGATGACGACAACGCCATACTTTACTATGCTCAAAAGACTATTGAGAAAGGATGGAGCCGAGATTTGCTTGCCAATGCAGTAGCAATGAAAATGCATCTTTCCATACCGGAAACAAATACTGCCAACAATTTCGGGGTGGCGTTGCCGGACACACAAGCAGCATACGCAAACGAAGTATTCAAGGATACGTATAACATGGGGTTCCTTGGCATTACAGAGCCAATTCATGAACTTGAACTGGAAAGAAGACTTGTTGATAAAATCAAACAGTTTCTTTTGGAACTTGGACAAGGCTTTACATTTATAGGCAATCAGCATATACTCAACTACCGAGGCAAAGATTACAAGGTGGATATGTTATTTTTCCACAGAGGATTACACTCGATGGTGGCCATAGACCTCAAAATCTCCGAGTTTCAGGCTGAATATGTCGGCAAAATGAATCTTTACCTCTCGCTGCTCGACAAACTCGAAAAGAGAGAGGACGAAAATCCATCAATCGGCATCATACTTTGCGCTGAAAAAGACAATGTAGAGGTGGAATTGGCATTAGATGGATTCACAAAACCAATTGGTGTTGCCGACTACAAACTGATTATTCCAAAGAACGAATTAAAACAGCTCATCAACAATGAGATAAAGAATTTCAACCAAGAACTCATAAACCGGCAACTTACGGAAGGGAACGATTAGAATAATAAAAAGGGCTGAAATTCATACACAAACTCAGAATTCGTGGTCGGAGCAGGCCGAATTATGGGTGAACTCGTGGAGGGAACAGCGGCCCGGCATCCCGCCCATGTTGTAGCGGCAGTTGGCACACGAGCGGTTGGACGAGCCGCCGCCGTCACCTCCACCGGAACCGCCTCTGCTACGGGAGCGCCGCCCGGTCGACTCGAAGCCTCCCTTGAATATGCCCCAGAAGAGGAAGCCGCCGACAACAACCAGACCGATAAGCCCCATTGCAGTATCAATCAGAGCATTAAAAAATTGTTTCCAGCCCATGAATATCACATATTCAATGCCGAAAGCGACAATGGCCATGGGCAGGATGTAATATGTGCGTAAAAAGAAATTGCCAAAGAGACGGATGAAGATATTGTCGCCTTCGACCGGCTTCACCACAAACCATATCAGGCCTATGCCTAAAAATGTGAACAGGAACGCCAGGAATTTGTGACGGGCAAACCATGAGCCTGTGTTCCAGAACTCGTATTCCGAGGGGTCGTAATACTCGGCCTCGTCGGCGTCGCGGTTTTCAATCTCGCTGTTGGGGTCGGTGACCCAGTCGTCGTTGTTGTCGCCCTCATAGAGAGCCTCGTCGATGGCCATATCGTATCCGGCGTCGACGGCGGGAGCGGCAAATGCAATTGTGCTTAAAGCCGCAAAAACAAGAAAAATAATGTATTGTTTCATTGTATTATTTATTTTTGGATGGAGCGGGAGAAGCGGAGTTGGGAGCGGAGCAGGGGCCAGCGGAGGGTGAGGATGGCGTGGTCGGGGGTGATTTGGGCATCCTGGTCACCGCTGAGAAGGCGACCGCGGGTGTCGAACCAATCGAGGGAGTAGGCGCCGATGAAGATTGTGGGCGCAAGATGGCCGATTACGCGCATGGGCTCGCGTCCGTCGGGGGAATCGGCTCCGGAGAGGTATATAATGTCGTAGGTGCCGGGGCGTGAGGCGGATTTTATGGTGGCGAGGCGGTAGCGTCCCCCGGCTGTGGCAAGCGCGGGGTCGATGTCGCGGTCGAGATAGTCCCACACGGCCTCGTTGATGTCGGCGGAGGCGGCGATATAGGCTCTGAGTTCGTCTTCCGACACAAAGGGCGCATATTCGGGCACGGGAACGTATCGGGCCTCGGCGGTGAGCCTTTGTATTTTTGCATTATGCGAGAAACCTGCGGAGACGCTGCCTCCGGCCCTGTCAAACGGCACTGTGGCCACATATTGCTGGAATTCGCCGCCGACATATAGACGGGCGGAATGATGGTCGGCAATAAGTTTCACCGACATCGGCCCGGATATGTCGGCTGAGGATAATTTAACGGCATGGAGCCCGATTGGACGCACAGAGTCGCCCCGCAGGCTGTCGACTCGCACCACGGCATCGGGAACGAGGTAGAGCGGGTCGTCGGACCAGTCGGGAATATGGAGCGTAGCGCGTACCGCTCCCCATCGCAGCGACATGATGCGCCCTCGGGCTTTCAGGGGCAAGGCAGCGCGCACCTGAAGCCCGGCGCGGTCGATGCCGGGGCCAAGGGTGTCGATTGCAACAGTGCCGGAAGCCACTTCGAGGGGCTTGTCGTACCAATCATCGCGTGCGGAGGCTGTGATGACAAATGCCGCCACAGCCGTAATAAGGAGAGAGAGGAGCATGCGTTTCATCGCAGCAGGGACAATAGGGCGCCAAGCGACGGAATCTGCGACGGATGCTCGGCTGCGTCCTCGTCGGCTGTCCAGCCTTTTCCTTTTATCCAGGCGGTGGCGCAGCCGATTGACTCGGCGGGGATTATGTCCTTGCGCAGGGAGTCGCCTACGACAAGCACTTGCTCCGGCGGCAGGCCAAGGGCGTCGCAGCCAAGGCGGAAAATCTGAGGGTCGGGCTTGCGCACGCCCACTACGGCACTCTCCACCACGGCCTTGAACAGCGGCGCAATGCCCATGTCGGCAATCACGGCATTGACGTTGCCGTAGAAATTGCTCACAAGCACCATGGGGTAGCGTGCGGCGAGGGCTTCAAGCACGGGACGCGCCTCGTCAACGCATTGGCGTGCAAATTCGTAGCAACGCAGGGCTATGCGCGCGGCAAGGTCCGCGGTGTCGTCGCCGGGGCAGAGTATGGCGAGCTGGCGGCTGATTTTTTCCTGCATGAGGCGGTGGAAATCGAAATCGGGCTTCACTATTGGCTCACGTGCGAAAAGGCGTTCCACATCGACATATGCGTCGCGGAAACGTTGCTTTCCGGGGTCGAATCCCTCGGAGAGGTATGAGCGATAGATTACCTCGCTCCAATGGTCGCCACGCGAGTCGAGCGTGCCGCCGTAGTCAAAAATTATTCCACGTATCATGGGAGTTGGGAAGTTGGGGAGTTTAGAAGTTGGGGGGTTGGGAAGTTTTTTAGTTGGGGAGTTGGGAAGTTGGAGAGGTCTATCACACTTCCAACCTTCCGCACTTCCGCGCTTTACAAGCCGGAGGCTTGTGTTCCTGCCAGTTCGTCGGCGAGGCGACGGCATATTGTCTCGTGACGGCGCACCATGTAGAACATGATGGCGTTGAGCACGACGAGCTCGAATACGAAATACAGCCATGGCATGCATGCAAACAGCGAGCAGAAGAGGGCTATCGTGCGCCAGTTGAAGGAGAGGATGTTGGTGTATTTCATCAACGGGAGGCTGAGCGCGCGGAATCGGTCGCGGAATTCCTGCGGGATGTCGCCGTCGGGGTAACGCTCGGCCAGGACGCTGCGGAGACGCTGCATCTGCGGGGTCATCACTTCCTGGTTGCGTGTGTAGTTGAGGTAGACGAGCATGATTATGCGCTTGATCCACGACGCCGACGGAGCCTCGCGGCGGTAGCGGAGGGCAAGTTCACGGGCGCTGTCGAGTTCCGACCCATCCTTGCCTTTGAGGAAATAGAGGTGGAACTGGCGATAATAGTCGGCCATGGCCGCCTGCTTGGCGTGGCACAGGCCTGCCACCACGGCTATTACCCAGATGAGCCATGGACGGGCCATGAAGAATTCCGAGGTATAGTTCTCGCGCAGGCATATGGCCACGTAGATTGATGCGAACCACAGGTCGCCGGCCATGCCGTCGAGGATACGGCCAAGACGCGAATACTGCTTGGTCATGCGGGCGAGCTGGCCGTCGGCCGAGTCAAACGAGTTGGCCCACATGAGCAGGAGCATGCCGGCAATGTTGATCCACATATTGTTGAAATAAAATGCCACGCCGGCGGCGATTCCAAGAAAAATCGACGCGATGGTGATGGCATTGGGCGTGACGCCTAATTTTGCAGCCAGGCATGCCCACATATATCCGATGGGGCGGTAGAAGGCCAGGTCGATATGTTCCTCTGTGTCGAGCGATTTAAGCGAGTCTTGATAATTCATGGGGCTGTTTATTTATAAAGGTCGCGGAGTTCATATGTTTTCTCACGGAGATAGGCGCCAAGAGCCTCTGCGGTGTCGAAACGCGCCTGGTCGGCCACGGAGATGGGGTCGCCGACCGACACATGTATTTCCTTGCCGTTCTTGCGGAACACCTCGGCGGGGAGGCGGAACGAGCGGGCCTGCCAGCATGCAACGCCAAGGAAGTTGAACCACCAGGAGTTGGAGCCATGGAAGAATATGGGAATCACGGGCACTTTTGCCTTCTTGATAATCTGGAGCACGGAAGGCTGCCAGGGGCGGTCTTTAAGGCGCAGGTGCCAGTCGACTTTCGACATTGCTCCCGCCGGGAAAAATCCTACGGGCTGCCCGTCGCGGAGCATTCCGAGGGCTTTCTTTATTCCGGCCACCGACACCTTGCGCTTCTCGGGGTCGTCGCTCTGCCAGGCGTCGACGGCTATGAAGTTGGGGCGCATGGCAGTGATTTTGTTTAGGATAAGATTTACCATCACGCGGTATTCGGGGCGGCGCGATGCCACAAGATGAATCAGTGTGATTCCGTCGAGGGCTCCGAACGGGTGGTTGCTTACGGTGATGAATGCACCTTCGGGCAGATGGTCGAGCACCTGCTCGTTGTCGACGCGCAGCGTGTTGTGAAACTCTTCGAAAAGCAGGCGGCGCACAAAGTCGGGGCCGGGGGTGTCGCAGCAATTGCGGTGGACACGGTTCACCTTGTCGACCGACAGGAATCGGAGCAGACGGTTGACGAGCCGCTCATGGCCGTCGAGTGCAGGCACCATCGAGCGGAGGTCGTCGTAATTGAGCACGTCGGGGCGTATCTCGTATTCTGAATAGTTTTCTGACATATCAATGTGAAATATATGAGGTATAACGGCCCATGAAACGGGCAAAGGCCGGCAGGCGCATCAGGCCGTATTCAAACAGGGCGAAACCGGCAAATGCGCAGGCTATGCCGCCGAGCACGTCGAGGATATAATGATGGGAAGTGTAGACGGCGGTGAACCATATTCCGGCAGTGACCACGCTTAGGGCGACAATCCACACGGCCGACGAGCGCGAGCGCACGGCATAAATCAAGGCCACAAGCGTGTAAGCCGAGTGGAGCGAGGGCATGGCTGCAAAGACGTTGGAATTGCGGGTGTAGAGGCTGTCGAACACGCCGAGGCCCGTCATGGCGTCGAATGCGTGGAGGCCGGCCACGTCGCCTCCTGTGCCGAGCAAGAAGTCGAAGCCGTGCTTGGCCACATACCATGGCGGGGCAGCCGGGTGGATATAATAGAATGCAAATCCTATGATGTTGACCAGCAGGAACACAAGGGCGAAATGGAGATATTGCATTTTTTTGCCACGGAAGTAAAGCCACAGGCCGAAAAATACGGGAACGGGCACCCAGCATAGATAGAACACTCCGGCAAGGAAGTCCATCACCGCCGATGTGTGCTGCGCGAAAAATTCGTTGGGGGTGAGAGTCACGCCGGCAGAGGCCATGATGCCGAAGAGGCTTTTCTCGGCCTCGTACAGCCCGCGGATATCGACGGGGTTCACGGTGTAGTTGGGACAAAGGTTCATCCAGTCGTAGGATATGCCGAAGAGGAAAAACGGGACAAGAGCCACAGCGAGGCGGCGCGTGGCCGGGGCGGCGAAGAAGGACACGGCAATGAGCACGGCCATGAGCGAATGTTCGGGACGAAACCCGACAAACAGCCCGGTCACCGCCAGCCATACGGCCAGGGCTCCGGCAAAGCACAGCGTTTCCTTAATCGTAATACCTCTCACGCTATTTCTCCGATTTTTCAATTTCCTTACGGCACCAGGCTATGCGGGCAAAGGCCGTAAGGTTGGCAAACACGGCGATAAAAGCCATGGCCACGACGAGGATTATGTTGGCGTCGAAAGCCACGCCGCACTGTCCGGCGATACCTGTGGCAAGGACAGCCACAGTGGTTACGACCACGCGCTCGGGACGCTGCATGAAGCCAATCTTGCACACCACGCCGAGGCCTTCGCCGCGTGCACGCACATAACTCACCATCAACGAGCCCACAAGGGCCAGGAATGTGAGCAACGCTCCGACAATGTTGCCAATCTGGATAAGGTAATAGGATATGCCTCCGAGGATGAACAGTTCGCAGTAGCGGTCGAGCACAGAGTCGTACATGGCGCCGAATGTGGACGCCATGTTGCCAAGACGCGCCACCTGGCCGTCGAGCATATCGAATACTGAGAATAGGATTATAATCACGCCGGCGATAGTAAGCAGGCCGAAATCGACAGCACCGGCACCAGCCTTGTATCCGGCCCATACAAGCACTCCTGCCGCTGCAATCTGGCCGATGAGGCCGACAGTGGTGACCATATTGGGGGTAACGCCCATTTTCACAAGCAGCCGCACAAAGGGATTAATTACGGCATATATGCCTTGCTGTATAGCATTGCGCGCTGTGGTGGCGTCTTGTTTTATTGACATCTCATTCAGAAAAAAAAATGGTTATAATCAATCAGAAGCGGAAAAGGGTCTTGAACGCCTTTATGGCGTATGGGTCGAACGAAGTAAGGCGGTAAACAAAAAATCGCTGGAGCAGAAAGTTCCAGAACCATGACACCAGCAGCGATACGGCAAGACGGGCGGCGGCAAAACAGCCATCGTCGGTAAAGCCTTGGGCGGCGAGCCAGTCCCAGCGCTCGAGGGCATGGTACAGAATCTGCGTGCCGAACGAGTTCAGCAACAGCGATCCGACCCATACCATGGCGTATTTCACGGCTACGGCACGCCACGGGCAGGCAGAGGCATGGAAAGTGAAGCGGTAGTTGATTATGCAGTTGACAATTCCGCCGGCGAAGGCTCCGATTGCCGTCGACAGGAATGGCGTGAGCCCGACCCATGCAAAGAGCGCGAAGCCCAAGAAAAGGTCGACCCACGATGCAGTCTGCGACGACACAATGGAGCGCACGAAAGTGAAAGCGATATTATCGCTTTCAAGCACCGTCTTTCCAATTTTTTTTATCTGTTTTTTCAATTTAGGTCAAATAAATCTATTGACTGCAAGCAGGACAAGAATAGAATATATGCCTGCAAGAATATCGTCGGCCATCATGCCATAGCCCCGGGGCAGGCGTTCCATCGCCCTGATGCCGAGCGGCTTGTAGATATCAAACAGGCGGAAAAGGACAAAGGCGAGCAAAATCTCCCACCATGGCGTGGATGCCACGGTGCCGAGCGGCAGGAGGCTTATCCACATGCCCACCGTCTCATCGGCACAGGCCACGACAGGGTCCTTGCCCCAGTACCGCTCAGCGATTGAACTCGCCCAAGTGCCGGCAACGCAATATGCCACAGCGGCTGCGAGAGTGACATAAAACACCACGCCGGCATTGGAGCACCAAAGGTAGAGAGGGAGCCACAGCACCACGGCAAGCAACGCTCCCCATGTGCCCGGGGCTTTGGGCAGATAGCCCGCGCCGAACGATGTGGCTATCATGCGGGGCAGAAGCGGGAAATGCTCTGCGGATGTATGGGTGCGGTTGGTGGACATGCTTATTTTTTTGCAGGATGCTCCTTGGCCCACTCCTTAATCATGGCCATGATGCGGCGGGCAATCTGAGGACCGGCCTCGTTGCGGCAGGGAGCGAAACTTGGCCAGTCGTTGAAGTCGATTATCCGGATGTCGCCTTCGGGCGATATGATGCAGTCGCCTCCATAGACCACCACGTCGAGCACGTCGGCGGCCTCGTCGCATATGGATTTGAGGCGTTCCTTGTCGAAGGGGATATTCTCGGGCGCTCCATTCACGGCTTCGTTTCCGAATTTGCTCTGATGCGTCTCGAAAGGATAGAACCACGAGAAATAGTTTGAGCCACGTATGCCGTAGAATTTCACAAGGTCGCCTTCAAGATGAAGGTTTATCACGGCACGGCGGATACCGCGCATGAAGTATTCCTGCAATATTTCCTGGGCTTCTTCGGGGTGGCGGGCAAAAGACACGTCCTCGCGGTGCATGGCATGGCCGTCGCCGCGCTTTATCCAGCAACGCCGGAAGCCGCGGCTCACCAGCTCGTCGCGCACGCGCTCGTCGGTATTCACCATCAGGCTCGGGGGATAAGGGATGTTGCAGCCCATGAGGATGCGGGTCATGCGCTCGCGCGTGCAGTTCTCGATGCCATAGCCCGAGTTTATCACAAGGCGTCCTTCGTCTTCAAGGCTCTGGAGCAATGCTATGGAACGGGCCTCGCGGCACATGTTCACAATAATGTCCTCATGTATTTTTCCCGCGGCGAGCTGCTCCTCGGTATACAAAGTCACCTCGCAGCCGCGTTTGCGCAACTGGTCGGCGACAATATTGAATATGGCGGCGTCGTTGCCAATATGATTGGGCGAATAAGCACTCGCCCGAGTGATTCCGGCTATTTTAATTTCTGCCATTGGAGATAAGTCGGTATGATTAGAATTTCTGCAAAATTAACAAATGATTCCGAACCCACCAAATAAATATTTAAATACGGCAAATTAACCGAAAGCCGCCCTGTTATACCTATTTATCAATCTTTAAAGACAAGTCTCCATTCGCCTTTTTGATTGGAGCCAATATGTTTCGTTTCTACCCAAAACTTCATCTTCTCCCTCTGATATCTTACAACGCTTACTTTCACCCCCAGATATTCGGCCAATCCATCAAGAGATGCCGATGGATTGTTAATCATCGCACACAATATGCTCTTTTGAAGTTCTGTCAAAGTATCCATTCGGGAAACTCTGCCCAAAAGTTCCGCTGTCTGCGAATCTGTCTGCGAATCTGTCTGCGAATCTGTCTGCGAATTTGTCTGCGAATTTGTCTGCGAATTTGTGGCCTTGCAATTAAAATTCAAATTTGGCCCATAAGTTGTCCATCGCCCCTTGGGGTGTGAAACGAGAAATCCTTTCGCTGTCAAACCGCTCAGAATCTTATTCAACTCCCAGCCATTCTTTCCAGTCTCCGACTGCAATTCCGAATTCGACTGACCTTTTTCGCACACAATCAAAGCCATGCATTCTTTCTCATCCACAGACAGACGCTCAAACCCGCCGCCGAATAGGTCCTTCAATTGGCAGATAATCTCCGGAGCGTAGATCGAGGACATTTTCAGTTTCAGTGACACTTCATGTACCTCCCTGTCCTCAACAAGGTCAGGCCTAACCCAAGCCTCCTCTTTCCAAGCTTTTAGTATAAGAGGGAAACCAGAACCAATATTATCGCCATATCCAATCATTCGAAGCATATCTTGAATCTTAGGATTACGCGCTTTGCTGTGTTTTCCTTTATAAATTTTATCCCTGGACAGTTTCAGAACCCCCGGGTTACGTAATTCCACAGCATCGCTGCGCTTCTCAATACGCAACACTCCTTCTATCTTAAAATCAGAATGAATGACAGAATTGGTCACGCTTTCTCTGAGAGCACGAGTCACAGGACTGTCATCTGCGCGAAATGCACCTCTTACAATTCCGGGGACAGGAATGCCAAAAGTAATTTTTCCCATCACATATGTAATGAAATTATAGAGGTTATTTTCCCAACGGCCATCATATGTCAAGCGGTCATTCCATTTCAAGGCACTGCCTTCAGGCACATTGCTCAAATCCAAATAATCCATACGGAGATTAGGAAAAAGATTCCTCACCACAAGTCCACGGCCGAACATCAACACCCCGGCCATCGTGAGGCCCTCTTTCCCAGACACCTCATCAATAACATAACCTCCAAGTTGAATGAGAAAATCTTTGTCCTCCAGATCTGAAAACACATGACCTACATTATTAAGATTGAAAGCCACCCTATATTTCCTCAATGTTTCCGTATCTATATGTCGCATATCATAATGCTCCATCAAAGTCAAATCATTATCTCCTGTGAAAGCATCACGAAGCATCATGGCCAACTCTTCATCGGTCAACTTCGCATCGCCTTCAATTGTACGCTTATAAGAGTGATTTACCTTATTCTGATGCAGATAAATCGGTTTCTGCCTATAATCCGCCTCAGGCACATGTACGACAAGCACTATCTTATCCTCGATTTTTACCGGGTATATGTCATTTGCCGTCAATATATTACGATTTACCTTTTCCGGGTTGTCAAGTTGACTCCCAAGTTCCTCCATTATTTTTTTGACATCGTGAAGCCCGACAACCTCAAATTTCTCAGGAAGTTTCTTGTCATTATGCTCTGCAACACCAAGAATAATCCATCCGCCATGCGTATTGGCAAACGCAGAGTAAGTAGGCCATACATCTTTTGGAAGAGTTTTCCCGCACTCTTTAAACTCTACATTGACATTCTCACCCTCGGCAACCATATTAATAATTTCTTCCGCTGTAAGATTTTCCATAAAAACAAATTTTCATACTTTATGGCAAATATACGACAGTTTTACATTTTTGCCAAAAGGGCTACATAAATTATACAGAGACTAAATGAAAAAGCCCCGTCAATGAACATGACGGAGCCAAATTGTACCCGAAGTGGGACTCGAACCCACACAGCCGCGATGGCCAAGGGATTTTAAGTCCCTCGTGTCTACCGTTCCACCATTCGGGCACTTTTTTCTGATGGTGCAAAGTTAGTGTTTTTTTCCGTTATGGCAAAATGATTTTGCAATTTTGGCATAAAGCGGCACTTATTTCGCTATTTTCGCCTTCGCATTAAACTTTTTCACTTTTCAAGCCTCTTATAATTAACAACTCTAAAAAACATCTATCATGCAACGGTTCTTCAAAACAGTATCTATCTTCATTCTGAGCATGGCTTTGGCATGCCCCGTAGTCGAAGGACGCGGCAGAAACAATAATAACGGCAATCAGGGCTCTCCCTCACATCGCACCGAACGCCCCTCGCGCAATCATGGAGGCCAACGCCCCGGCAATCAAGGCCAACGTCCCGGCGGAAACCACGGCAATAACAACCCCGGAAACCGTCCCGGCGGAAACCACGGCAACAGCAACCCCGGAAACCGCCCCGGCGGAAACCACGGAAACAGCAACCCCGGAAACCGCCCCGGAGGAAACCAC
>CANRZQ010000062.1 GCA_947644475.1 uncultured Muribaculaceae bacterium | reverse complement strand
AATACCAGATAACAACTATCGACGACCGGGGCGCAGCCGCCGGAAAGCCTGCCCAGGAAAAGAAAATATCAATCCTCGCCCTGCAACAGGCCTCCGACTTCGAGGATGCCATAAAATCATTCAACGAAAACATGAAGGGCACACTTGCCGACTACGACATCGTGGCCGTGAGCGAGACCATGCTTCTCGATGTGTACCCGGCAAAACTCGGAGAATAATTGGACACAAACGCCGACATAGCACTCAATATCGAAGCCATACGGCACACCATTCCCGCAGGCGTGGAAATGGTGGCCGTATCGAAATTTCACCCCGTGGAGCGCCTGCGCGCCGCATATGACGCCGGACAGCGCATTTTCGGAGAAAGCCGCGTGCAAGAACTGCTCGACAAAATCCCGCAAATGCCCGCCGACACCCGGTGGCATTTCATTGGCCATTTGCAGACAAACAAGGTGCGCCACCTCGTGGGACACACATCTTTAATTGAGAGCGTGGATTCCGAGAGGCTTCTCCAGATCATCGACCGCGAAAGCGAGCGCGCCGGAGTGGTGTCGCGCGTGCTCATGCAGGTGCACGTAGCCGCCGAAGAAACCAAATTCGGATTCACACCCGACGAACTCATCGGCTATTTCGAGCGACGCGGCTTCGAATCACTGCGCGCCACACACATTTGCGGAATCATGGGCATGGCCTCGAACACCGACGACGAAGCCCGCGTCCGCACCGACTTTGCCGAGATAGCCCGCACATTCCGCAGCATACGCCGGGCCGCCCCCGACTTGCGCGGCTTCGACACAATATCTATGGGCATGAGCGGCGACTACCCCATAGCCATCGAGGAAGGCTCCACCCTCGTCCGCATCGGCACAGCCATTTTCGGCCACCGCGAATACGGACACTCTCCCGACAAAAAAGCAAACAACTAATCCAAATAATACACCTTAAAATCATTTTATGAAAACTAATTCAACCGCTAAGCAAGGGTCGAATATGGTGGCCGTAGTCACGATGTTCTTCCTCTTTGCCATGGTATCGTTCGTGACGAACCTCGCCGCCCCCGTGGGCACAATTTGGAAAAACTCCTATGAATGGTCGGGCATGCTCGGCAACTTGATGAACTTTGCCGCATATCTTTTCATGGGCATCCCCGCCGGCAACATGCTCTCGCGCATCGGCTACAAGAAAACAGCCCTCTGGGCTCTCGGCGTAGGCTTCGTTGGCCTCACCCTTCAATACCTCTGCTCGCTCGTAGGCGGAGGCACCGGCATGGCAGCCCTCGTGGTTTACCTCCTCGGCGCATTCATCTGCGGCTTCTCAGTATGTATCCTCAACACCGTGGTCAACCCCATGCTCAACCTCCTCGGCGGAGGCGGCAACCGCGGCAACCAGCTCGTGCAGATGGGCGGCTCGTTCAACTCGCTTGCCGGCACCCTCACCCCGTTTGTTGTCGGCATGCTCGTAGGCCAGATCACCAAAGACACCAACATCTCCAACGTGACCCCGCTCGTGCTCATCGGCATGGCCATCTTCCTCATCTCCTTCTTCGTGATTGCTCGCCTCAACATCTCTGAGCCCGCTCAGCCCGCCAAAACAGGCAAGAAAGACGCACACTCGCCCTGGAACTTCCGCCACACCGTGCTTGGCGTAATCGGCATCTTCTGCTACGTAGGTATGGAAGTCGGCATCCCTGCAGTGCTCATCTTCTACCTCTCCGACCCCGCCGCATCCGGCATCACCGAAAATGGCGTGGCAATCGGCACAGCCGTTGCCGCCGTCTACTGGCTGCTCATGCTCGTAGGCCGCGTTGTCTCGTCGTTCATCTCCGGCAAAGTAAGTTCACGCGCCCAGCTCACCACCGTAACCGTTGCCGGCATCATCCTCGTAATCCTCGCCATCACCATCGGCAACAGCTTCTCGATGCAGGTTCCCGCCTACTCCGTTGAAGACGGCTTCACCCTCGCCCAGGTTCCGGCAGCCGCCCTGTTCCTCGTGCTTTGCGGCCTCTGCACCTCAGTAATGTGGGGCGGCATCTTCAACCTCGCCGTTGAAGGTCTTGGCAAATACACAGCAAAAGCATCCGGCATCTTCATGATGATGGTTGTTGGCGGCGGTATCCTCCCGCTCATCATGGAATGGGTAGCCCGCCACATTGGCTACATGTCAAGTTACTGGATCGTAGTAGCCGTGATGGCCTACCTCTTCTTCTACGCCATAATCGGCTCCAAGAACGTCAACAAAGACATCCCCGTCGAGGAAGAAGAAATCCCCAACGCCATCTGATTTTAAATAAATAAAATATTGCAGACGCCCTTTCAATCCAGGGGCGTCTGTTTTTTTTAATATTTATTTATAAAAAAATGAGTTTTCAATTCCATGATTATATATAAAATATGTACCTTTGCACTGACAAAATCTATTACTAACCCCTAAAAACCGAACTGCTAAATAAGAAAAGAACCATCCATCCGCTATTACAACAGATTTAATCAATCTATTTATTAACTCTTGAAAAGCGATGAGAACGTTCGTATAGACTCAAACTTAAAATACAGAATATTGAACTTTTAAGTTCTTGTTCTCTCTTCCTGAATACCGCCAATTTTCACACCGAGAACAAGCATATTGAAAGGTCACGTCCCCATGGGGCGTGGACTGTTTGTGTGCTTGTTGGTGTAAGGCCACTTGGCGGTAGCCTTGGAAGAAACGAGTAGACTCTAACAGTTCCGCGCCTTTCTTCATTTCAAAAAACGATGAAAATTTCGAAACACCTAATCTTCCTGTTCATCACATTATTAACCGCCACCCAACTTCACGCCGCTTCCGGATCTACCACAATTACAACACAAACCGAACAAACTATCGACGGAATAGCCTATTATCTAAAAAGTTCCAAAGATGGCAATATCGCTACTGTAATTGCCAAAAGTTATTATCAGGGCGATATCGTTATCCCTTCCGAGGTGACATATGAAAACAAAGTTTACACGGTAACAGGCATAGGCTCCAAAGCATTCAGCGCATCAAGTGTAAGCAGCATAGTACTACCCAGCACTATAACATACATAGACAACGAGGCTTTTTCTAACTGCAAGAGCCTCAGTTCAATAAATCTGCCAACTACATTAACTAAAATAGGAGCACGCGCGTTCTCCAATTGCACCAGATTATCAAGTATCATATTTCCTAATTCACTGTTATCAATAGGAAATTATGCTTTTGAAGGTTGCGTTGGCCTTACGAATATTTCATTACCTAATTCTATAATTGAGATAGGAACCGGAATATTCTATAATTGCATCAATTTAACAAAACCTTTATACACAGATAAAATTTTTGCACATTACCCTCAAAATGCAGCCCAGACTTCATATTCAATCCCCGATGGAATTGAAAAAATAGCATCGGCTTCATTTTATAAATGCTCAAATCTTACCGATATATTTATCCCTAATTCTGTAACTCAGATTGGCAATTCCGCTTTCTCAAACTGCGTAAATCTCGCCAATATAGAACTTTCACATTCTCTTGCTCAAATCGGCGAATCCGCATTTTACCAATGTAAAGCACTTAAAAGAATAATTCTTCCCGGTTCACTTAAAACAATTGGCGAACAAGCGTTTGTCGGATGTACAAATCTGAAATTAGTCATTAATTTATCTGACATATTAATTTCCCCAGGCTCTAAATACGACGGTTATGTTGCATATTATAGCGACAAAGTAGTTGATGGCGACCAAACCGTCGGAGAATTTGTCTTTAAGAAATACCCCGGCAAAGAATACTCCTACCTTATTTACTACTTTGGCGATAGCGAATTTGTTAATTTACCGGAGAATTATAACGGTGAATCCTACGGGATATATGATGATACATTCTCAGAATGCTCATTCCTTAAAAAAATATATATCCCAAATTCGGTCAAATCCATAGGCTATAATGCATTCTTAAATTGCGCGAATTTAACAGACATTACAATCGCATCTTCTACCGCCGACATAAGTAAATATGCGTTTACCGGATGCCGAAATCTGCTTTCTTTTTCCAGCAATACGGCAAATACGCAAACATCATTGTCATTGGATGTAAAACGAGGTTCTTTAACCGGACATATCTCAGCTTACATATATGTATACCGTTCTACTTCCGATGAAAAGTTTCTGTTTAAAACCGAGGTTAAAAGCACACAAGATGAGTTTAAAATAAACGGCCTCAATCCGGGATCGTATTACTTTATTAAGCCGATGCTGGAAATCAACGGGATGCCGACGGTTATAGCCGAAGGCATGACCATGGGAACAAAAGCCGTCAATATTTCTTTATCTGCACCAAAAGTAACTGCGTCATCCATATATGTTGAAAAACCGACAGTTTATAAATCCGACGCGCAAATTACAAACCAATATTGGGTATCGGAAGGAGAAAGGCTCCATTCAGACGAATTAATATTAACCGGACTTGACCCCGAGACCAAGTATACCCCTTATTACTGTATTGAAGGCGAATCAAATGGCGGATGGTATAATACAAAAAGCCTGTCTGCCACTACACAAAAATTAACGATTGCCACCTTGCCCGCTGAGGCCATGAACACAACAACAGCATTATTATGTGCAGAAACCAACCTGAGCGACGAGGAAGAGAACACAGGATTTGAATGGCGACGCTACGACGCACCGGCCTCACTTCCGTCATCGAAAGTGAAAAGTGCAGTGACTGATGGCAAACTTATGGGTGCGCTCGGCAATCTAAATCCCGGAGTATATTATAATTTTCGTCCGTATTATATATCAAATTCCGGGAAAGAATATTACGGAGAATGGTTGACATGCTTCACAGGCGACGCAACCGTATTTTTCGACCCAACCGTACGGACTTATTCTGCGGAAAAGGTTGGCACAACCTCAGCCGAACTTAAAGGATACGCATTGCGTGGGTCTGAAGATATTGCGCGTCAAGGATTTCAATATTGGATAAAATGGGGCTCACGTATATCAACCGATATAAACGAGATAGAAGTCAATGGCCAAAAAATTGCCTGCACAGTCAATAATCTCACCCCGGCTACCGAATATTGCTATCGCACATTTGTAGAAACTAAATCGGGTGTTACATATGGCGAAGAAATGGCATTTACAACCGAGGGGCAAACAGGTATTCATGATTTAGAGTCCGACAATGCCGCCACGGAAATCACAGGTTATTACAATCTTCAAGGTTTTTATTCAGAAACACCATTCAAGGGCATCAACATTGTTAGGATGAGCGACGGAACAACTCGCAAAGTCAATTTCCGTTGATATTATAAATTTAATCGATAATCATTTATTCAGGCACCCATTTACGACAAAAAGTGATGGGCGCCTGTTCTTTTTGTGCAGGGATTAAAAAAGGTTTATCGATAGGAATTGAAATATATCAATATAAATCGAGTTTATTAAAAAAAAAATAACTAATTTTGCAACCTAATAGGCAAATCATAGCCGATTACAATCGAAAATTACATATAATTCACTAAATATGAAAGAGTTAGCACCGAAATACAATCCTGCCGAAGTTGAGGAAAAATGGTACTCGTTCTGGGAATCGAACGGCTTGTTCAATTCCGACCCTGACGCTCGTGAGCCTTACACCATCGTGATTCCGCCGCCAAACGTCACCGGTATTCTTCACATGGGCCATATGCTCAACAACACAATTCAGGATATTCTGGTGCGCCGCGCACGCCAGCAAGGCAAAAACGCCCTTTGGGTGTCCGGTACGGACCATGCCTCGATTTCGACCGAGACTAAGGTGATACAGAAACTCAAAAGCGAGGGCATCAAGAAAACCGACCTCACACGTGAGCAATTCCTCGAACATGCCTGGGAATGGACCCACAAGCATGGCGGAATCATATTGCAGCAATTGCGCAAACTCGGAGCCTCATGCGACTGGCGACGCACGGCCTTCACCATGGACGACGTGCGCTCTGAAAGTGTAATCAAGGTGTTCTGCGACCTCTACGACAAGGGGCTGCTCTACCGCGGACTGCGCATGGTGAACTGGGATCCGGAGAACCGCACTGCAATCTCCGACGACGAGGTTTACTTCGAGGCCGAAAACTCGAAACTCTACTACCTTAAATATTATGTAGCCAACGACGACCTCACGGGCGAGACCGGCGCTGAGGAAGAAGTGGTGCACCGCGATGCCGACGGACGCCGCTACGCCGTGGTGGCTACCACCCGTCCGGAGACTATAATGGGCGATACCGCGATGTGTATCAACCCCAAGGATCCGAAGAACGCGTGGCTCAAAGGCAAGCGCGTGATTGTGCCCCTCGTAGGACGTGAAATTCCTGTAATCGAGGACCGCTATGTGGAAATCGACTTCGGTACGGGCTGACTGAAAGTGACACCGGCTCACGACAAGAACGACTATGCTCTTGGCAAAACCCACAATCTCGAGACCATCGACATATTCAACGAAGACGGCACTCTTAACGAAAACGGCGGCAAATACTGCGGCATGGACCGCTTTGCCGTGCGCGAGCAGATTGCCAAGGACCTTGAAGCCGCCGGCCTCATGGAAAAAGTTGAGGACTACCAGAACAAGGTTGGCTTCTCCGAACGCACCCATGTAGCCATCGAGCCGCGCCTGTCGCTGCAGTGGTTCATCAACATGAAGCACTTCGCCGAGACATCGCTCAAGCCGGTGCTCGACGACACTATCAAGTTCGTTCCCGAGAAATATAAAACGACATATCGCAACTGGCTCGAAAATATCCAGGACTGGTGTATCAGCCGCCAACTCTGGTGGGGCCACCGCATCCCGGCCTACTACTACACCTCAGCCGACGGCTCGGAACAGATCACTGTGGGCGAGACCATAGAGCAAGCGCTTGAAAAAGCACGCGCAATCCCCGGCAATGAAAATCTTACTGCCGCCGACCTGCGCCAGGACGAGGATGCCCTCGACACCTGGTTCTCGTCTTGGCTGTGGCCCATCTCGCTTTTCGACGGAATCCGCAACCCGGGCAACAAAGAAATATCCTACTATTATCCCACCGCCACGCTCGTCACCGGCCCCGACATCATCTTCTTCTGGGTAGCACGAATGATCATGGCCGGATATGAATATGTGGGCAAACACCCGTTCGACAACGTCTACTTCACCGGAATCGTGCGCGACAATCTCGGCCGCAAGATGTCGAAAATGCTCGGCAACTCGCCCGACCCGCTCGACCTCATCGCCCAATATGGCGCCGACGGCGTGCGCATGGGCCTCATGCTTGCCGCTCCTGCCGGCAACGACATCATGTACGATGACAAACTCGTGGAGCAGGGACGCAACTTCTGCAACAAGATATGGAACGCCTTCCGCCTCGTAAAAGGCTGGGAGGTGAGCGACGCCATCGCACAGCCCGAAAGCGCGCGCGCTGCCATCGAATGGTTCGAGGCCAAACTTAACGTCACGCTCGCCGAGGTTGAGGACGCTTTCTCGAAATTCCGCCTCAACGAAGCCATGATGGCAATCTACCGCCTGTTCTGGGACGACTTCTCGTCGTGGTATCTCGAAATGGTGAAACCTGCCTATCAGCAGCCCATCGACAAGGCCACATATGAGGCCACATGCCGATTCTTCGACTCGCTCCTGCGCCTGCTTCACCCCTTCATGCCCTTCATCACGGAAGAACTCTGGCAGCATCTCGCTCCTCGCGGCGAGAAGGAATCAATCATGTATGCCCTTCTGCCGGCACAAAAGGATGCCGACGCCGCTCTCATCGCCGACATGGAGATTACCAAACAGATTATCGCCGGCATCCGCGGCATCCGCGCATCCAAGAACATCCCCAACAAAGACACGCTCGAACTCCGCGCCATAGGCACAGCCAAGGTCACCAATCCCGAACTGGTGAGCAAACTCGCCAATCTCTCCGGCATAACTCTTGGCGCAGAGAAAGATCCGGCCGCAGCCTCGTTTATGGTCGGAACGGCAGAATACAACGTGCCATTGGCCTCCAACATCGACGTGGCCGCCGAAATAGAGCGTCTTGAAAAAGAAATCGCATACCTCGAAGGCTTCCGCAAATCGGTTGAGAAAAAACTCAGCAACGAACGCTTCGTGGCCAATGCCCCTGCCGCCGTGGTCGACACCGAAAGGCGCAAACTTGCCGACGCCACATCAAAAATCGACAATCTCCAAGCATCGCTCGATGCCTTGAAATAACAGATAAAGCGAAATGAATCGATTTAAGTCGAATTCTCTCGATTTAAATCGATTCATTTTGATTTAAACCGAATTGCAATATGGCTGAAACATCTCCGAATAAGCGCGGACTCCTTCTCCAACTGTTTGCCACATTCTTCAAAATCGGAGCATTTACTTTTGGAGGGGGATGGGCCATGATATCAATCATGGAGCGCGAACTTGTCGACAAACGCGGATGGCTTGCCCGAGAGGACTTCCTCGACCTGCTTGCCGTGGCCCAGTCGCTGCCGGGAATCCTGGCCGTGAATATCTCCGTGGCCGTCGGCGACTCGCTGCGCGGACGGCGCGGATGCCTGTGCGCAGCCCTGGGCACAATCCTGCCGTCGTTCATTATGATACTCGCCATAGCCATCTTCCTCACACCCGACCTTATTAACAACAATCCAGTGCTGTCAGCTGTGTTCAAGGGCATACGTCCGGCTGTGGTGGCCCTCATTATCGCCCCCGTGCTATCATCGGCCAAAGCAGCCAAACTCAACTGGAAAACAGCGTTGATACCCATCGTTGTGGCCCTGCTCATATGGTCGAAACTGCCTGTGGTGTCCAACCCGATCCTATGGATTGTGCTTGGCGGCCTGGGCGGCTACCTTGTCCTTCGCCAAAGCATAAAAAACCAAAACAAACAGGCGTAGCATATGATTTATCTTAAACTGATATGGAGTTATCTGAAAATCGGGCTGTTCGGGTTCGGTGGAGGATATGCCATGCTTGCCCTCATTGAAAATGAGATTGTCGGCTCCGGATGGATTACCGAAAAGATGTTTACCGACATAGTGGCCATATCCCAGATGACCCCCGGCCCTATCGGCATCAACTCGGCCACTTACATCGGATATGTAGCCCCGCAGCAAGCGTCGCCCATGTTTGCCTCGCCACTATGGGGCATACTCGGGTCTATAATCTGCACGATTGCCGTTGTGCTCCCGTCGGCACTCCTTGTATTTTATACAAGCCACCTTATCCGCCGGCACAAAGACAGCGTGGTGGTAAAAGGCATTTTCATGGGGCTTCGCCCTGTGGTGGTAGGCCTTATCGCCTCGGCGGCCCTTCTGCTGATGAACTCGTCCAATTTCGGCACCGACACACGCGACGTGCTGTGGAGCATAGCCCTGTGCGTGGCATCATTCTGCGTGGTGCAATTCACCAAAATACATCCTATCGCGGTGATTGTCGGCGCCGGCATTTGCGGTTATTTCATTTTTTAAGACAATGACTTACGAAGAAGCGACAGATTTTCTGTTCAACAGCCTTCCCGTGTTCCAGTCACAAGGACCGGGAGCATATAAGCCCGGCCTTGACACGGCCCGGATTCTCGCCGAAGCCTTTGGCAATCCGCATGAGGGCTACCGCAAAATCCACATCGGAGGCACCAACGGCAAAGGCTCCACCTCGCATATGACCGCCTCCATACTCCGTGAGGCCGGTTACAAGACCGGGCTATACACATCGCCCCATCTTGTCGATTTCCGCGAGCGCATACGCGTCGACGGCGAGATGATGCCGCGCGAGGCCGTTGTCGATTTTGTAGAACGCTACCTCGCCATGAATCTGCCGTGCCGCCCGTCGTTTTTCGAACTTACTACTATCATGGCGTTTGAATGGTTCAAGAAATCGGGCGTTGATTATGCCGTGATAGAGGTTGGACTTGGCGGGCGTCTCGACACCACCAACATTATGGAACCGTGTCTCACGGCAGTGACCAATGTGTCGCTCGACCATATGGCGCTTTTGGGAAATACCGAGCCGGAGATTGCCCGTGAAAAAGCAGGCATTTTCAAGCCCGGAGTCAAAGCATTTGTATTTGAGGCCGAAGGCGACGTGCGCAAGGTATTCGAAGATGCTGCCAATACGACAGGCGCTCCTGTTACATTTGTACAGGACCAACCTCTACCCTACCGCCGCCGCGACGACGGCAAATGGATATTCGCCCTGCATCCCGACGAGGAACCTTGGGTGGTATGCGACCTCGACGGCGACTGCCAGCTCATGAACATACGCGGCGTTATAGAACTGGCTCACAATCTTCCCGTCGACGACGGAGCAATATTCCGCGGACTGGAAAATACCGTAGCAAATACCGGGCTGATGGGCAGATGGATGACCCTGCGCGACGATTCGCCGCATATCATCTGCGACACCGGCCACAACATAGGCGCATGGCAATATCTGGCTCCGCGCCTTGGCGAAATGGCCGAAGAAGAGCGCACCCACGCTGTGATGGGATTTGTCAATGACAAGGACGTCAGCCATATCTTCGAGCGTCTGCCACGCTCGGTGCGCTATTTCTTTGCCACTCCTTCGGTGCCCCGCGGACGAAAATCTTCCGAACTCCTCGCCTTAGCACGGTCGCACGGTCTTGATGCACAGGCATACGACACTGTGGCCGAAGCATTGGCTGCGGCAAAGGCTGATGCAGATGTGGTGTTTGCCGGGGGAAGCACGTTTATCGTGGCCGACCTGCTGACATTGCTCAGTTAAGGTCGATATGCCGGGCCAGGACAGGCTCGGAGAGAAACAGCGACCCAAGGTCGGAGAATTTGTCGGGATGCTCGGTTGTAAGATAGTCAACCGACGCTCCGCGCATCAGGCGCCGCTCCATCTCGGGATGGCGAACAAGATAGTCGGCAAGGCTTTCGGCCACTATGTTTCCCTGCACCACCGTGCGCACGCCTTCGGGCATGTACATACGGATTTTATCAAGCAAGAGCGGATAGTGTGTGCATGCAAGTATCACCGTGTCAATCTCAGAATCGGCCTCAAACAGAGCGTCGATTTCTTTTTTTACAAAATAATCGGCTCCGGGCCCCGCTGCCTCGCGGTTTTCGACAAGCGGCACCCACATCGGGCAGGCATGCTGAGCGACATGTATGTCGGGGTGCAGTTTGGCCAGTTCAAGTTCATACGACCGGGATGCCACAGTGCCGGGCGTGCCGAGCACGCCGATGTGGCGCGAAGCCGTAAGTTCTCCGGTTTGCTCCACTGTCGGACGTATCACCCCGAGCACGCGGCGCGTGGGGTCATCCATATCCGGGAGGTCGTTCTGCTGAATGTTGCGCAGAGCCTTGGCCGATGCCGTGTTGCATGCAAGAATCACCAAGGGGCATCCGCAGGAAAAGAGGTGCTCCACAGCCTGTCGCGTAAACTGATACACACATTCAAACGACCGGGTGCCATAAGGAGCGCGGGCATTGTCGCCCAGATAGATATAAGAATATTGCGGCAGGCGGCGGCGTATTTCTTTCAGCACCGTCAATCCGCCGTATCCCGAGTCGAACACACCGATCGGGCCGGAAGAAGCAAAAGAACGGCGAACCGATATGTCGCCGCCGGGCGTGCCGTCGCAAGATACCAATTCGCCGTTTTTCATTTTATTTGTTGTTATATTTGTCCTTAGCCGAGACGCGATTTGATGGCCTCGGTTTCCTTCTCGTAGCCGGGCTTGGCAAGAAGGGCAAACATATTCTTCTTGTAAGCCTCAACGCCGGGCTGGTTGAAGGGGTTCACGC
>CANRZQ010000061.1 GCA_947644475.1 uncultured Muribaculaceae bacterium | reverse complement strand
CAGGCATATGTCGCGCTCTTCGTCGGTCATGTTCTTGGGCTGGAGTTCGAGGCCAAGGCGTCCGCTCATGGCCACGTCGGCGCGGTATTTCACGGGAATACGGCGGAAAGTCTGGTGGTTGGGAGCCGCGGAGATGTGCGAGGCCATGGCTATGGCAGGGAAGAAGTAGGATGTGCCCCACTGCATGTAGATGCGTTGGAGGGCGTCGTTATTGTCGGAGGTCCAGAACTCGTCGAACCACGGGAGGATGCCCCAGTTGGCGCGTCCGCCGCCGCTGGCGCAGGCCTGGATTGTTACGCCGGGGTGGGCGTCGCGGATGCGGTTGAGCGTTTTTATGAGTCCGCGGTGGTAGTCGATGTAGAGGTGGCTTTGGCGGTCGGCGGTGAGATATTGCGAGCCGTGGTCCATGATTGGGGCGTTGGCATCCCATTTAATATAGTCGATGCGCGGGTATTTGCGCATGAGGGTGTCTACCACCTCGAATACGAGGTCTTGCACCTTGGGGTTTGCCATGTCGAGGACGAGCTGGGTGCCTCCGCGGCCGGTGGTGGGCTTGCGGTTGGGTGCCTTGATTACATATTCGGGGTGCTTGTCGTAGAGTTCGCTTGCGGTGTTGGTCATTTCGGGCTCTATCCAGATTCCGAATTTTACGCCGTGGCGGTCGGCGGCGTCGAGCAGGCCGTTGATTCCGTTGGGCAGTTTGCTTGTGTCTACGGTCCAGTCGCCGAGTGCGGCGTTGTCGGTGGCGCGGGGATATTTCACGCCGAACCATCCGTCGTCCATCACAAAGAGTTCCCCTCCCATCGAGGCGATGTCGGCCATCATGCCGTCCATTGTGGGCTCGTCGATGTCGAAATATACGCCTTCCCATGAGTTGAGGAGAATCTTGCGCGGGGTGTCGCCGGCGTGGAGGCGGTGTTTGCGGCCCCAGCGGTGGAAATTGCGGCTTGCGCCCGACAGGCCCTCGTTGGAGTATGTGAGCGCGAGCGGCGGCGTGACGAATGATTCACCTTTTTTGAGGGTATATGCCGAGTTTTCCTCGTTGATGCCGGCAAACAGGCGGTGATAGTCGGAATCGTCGGTGTCGATCATTATCTTGTAGTTGCCGGGATATTCGAGGGCGGCGCCGATGACGCGGCCCGAGTTTTCGCGCGGCTTGCCGTCGAGCGACAGCATCACTTCGGCGTGGGCCGTGTGCGAGTTGCGCACGCCGTCTTTGTTTTTAATCATTACCACACCATGGGTGAGAGGACGCTGCTCCACCTTAGCCTCGTTGGCCCAGCTGCCGTAAAGGCTCGATAGCCATACGTCGCCCATGCGCACGGGCAGCGTGGCCGACATGAAGCGGCTGAGAGTGATGGCGCCTTTCTCGTTGTTGCGTATTTCCGACCATGTCTCGATGATGTTCTCGCCGGGATAGGTGCGGTAGTTTACATCGACTTCGACGGGATAGAACGTGTCGGCAAGTGTGACGGTGACCACGTCGGCACCATCGGCATCGGTGGATTTGGCTGTGGATTTCACCACAAGGTCGGTCGACATGGAGCCGTCGGCGTGTGTTATGGCCAGGGCAGCCTCGCGTTCGGGATTAATGCCGTAGGCGGGATAGGGGTCGAGTCCGGAGCCGAGTCCGGCGATGTCGGTATCCGAGACCGGTGTGCCGTAGTGAATCAACGACAGTTTTTGGCCGGGCGTGGCATCGAGCACGAGCGACGATGCCGGGGTGGCTACATGGAGCGTTTCGGCGCTGAGAGAGGCCGCGCAAAACATGAATAGCAGGGTTGCAGGATATTTCATGGCAAGGGGTTTGATTGGTTTTGCAAAGGTAGTGATAAATAGATGTGCCTACTTTGCATATTTTAGCAAAAACCTCTACTATTTTGCCAATTGTGAAAATATTGTAAAACAAAGTTTTGCAGAGATTGAAAATGGTTTTATATTTGCGAATAAAATAAACCTTTCGGCAAACATTGCATTATGTTGCCATATCCCTCGAATCTTGCCATGTCTAAAATCCTTACAGAAAAAACTCCGCTGTCGGACTGCGACTGCTTTTATCTCGTCGACCGCCACAAGGACAAGTTTGACTATCCTCTTCATGTTCACGACGACTACGAATTGAATTTTGTCGAGAACTGCGCCGGCGTGAAGCGTATCGTGGGCGACAATATCGAAGTTGTCGACCGCTACGACCTTGTGCTTGTTGGTCCCGGCCTGGCCCACACCTGGGAGCAGGGCGAATGTGAGGGCGGAAATATACGTGAAGTCACTATTCAGTTCTCGGCCGACCTTTTCTGCAAGTCGATGATGGACAAGAACCAGATGAAAAGCCTGGCTGTGATGTTTGAGAAGAGTACGCGCGGTCTCAGGTTTGGCATGAAATCGATTCTCAATGTGTATTCCAAGTTGCAGGAACTGCTCGCCACCGAGTCGGGATTCTACCGGGTGATGCGCCTGCTGGAGATATTTTACGAACTTTCGGTGTGCAACGATTACTGCCAGTTGTCGACCGGAGCATTTGCCCGGACCGAGTCGCCGGCCGACAGCCGCCGCATCAAGGCCGCCGAAGACTATGTCAACGCTTATTTTCAACGCAATGTCACATTGCAGGAACTGGCCGATGTGGTGAAGATGACGCCCACGGCGTTCAGCCGCTTCTTCCACCAGCGCACCGGACGCACGCTCAGCGACTATATTATAGATGTGCGTCTTGGCAAGGCCGCACGCATGCTCGCCGACACCACAATGACCATAGCCGAGATATGCTACGACTGCGGGTTTAACAATATCTCCAATTTCAACCGCATATTCAAGAAAAAACGCGGATGCTCGCCGTCGGAATTCCGGTCGAACTACCGCAAGACAAAAATTATAATATAATAATGAGAAAATATTTTATAGTTCTGACATGTGCCCTGGGCGTGCTGTCGGCGAGCGGGCGCAATCTAAAAGGCAGCCCTGATGCCGGGCATGGCCTCTGGTGGACGGCTCCGGAGCAGCCTTCGGTGATGGTGACGGTGGCCGACACCACCGGAGCGGCAAACAATTCGGCCGTGACCTTGCGCGTTGTGTCTGACCGGGACCCGGGGATGCTGATTTCAGAGATGTCATATAATGTATCGCTTCTGCCGGGCGAGGAGAAAAGCCTTGAATACAACTTTGGCCTGCCGGGTCCCGGGTTTTATAAATGTGCCATTGCCGACGACGGCAACGTGATAGGCGAGTTCAACATCGGCTATGAGCCTGAACTTGTGGTGTCGCTGCCCGACGCCCGGCCCGATTTCGACGAATTCTGGGAACGCGCCCTTGACGAACTTGCCGCCGTGCCCGGCGATTATACGATGCAAGAACTTCCGGGCCGCAGCGGAAAGAAGCGCGCCGTCTATGCCGTGACTATGCAGAGCGCCGGCGGCGAGACAATCGACGCCATCGCAGCCATACCGCGCGCCGACGGCAAATATCCCGTGATAATATATTACAACGGCTACGGAGCCAAGCCCTGGAACCTCGACGCCGACTCGCGCGACGACGTAATCGAGATACAGACGTCGGTGCGTGGACAGTTTCTCAGCGAGCACCGCAACGTCTACGGCGACTGGGTGCGGCATCGTCTTGACGACCCCGAAAAATACTATTACCGCGGAGCGTTTATGGATGCTGTGCGTGCCGTGGATTTCGCCTGCCAGCTGCCGCAGGCCGACACCGCCGCCATCTTTGCCGAAGGCGGAAGCCAGGGCGGGGCGCTGACGCTTGCCGCGGCCTCGCTATGCGGCGGCCGTCTTCGCGGCATCATGCCATATATCCCATTCCTGAGCGATTTTCCCGACTATTTTAAAATAGTGGAGTGGCCTGCCGCGCCGGTGCTCGCAAAGGCCGCCGGGGAAAACATGACGCCGGAACGCATGTATGCCAACCTGTCGTATTTCGACATGAAAAACCATGCGCGCCGTATAAAGTGTCCCGTGCTCATGGGCATAGGCCTGCAAGACCCCACATGCCCGCCGCATACAAACATGGCATCATACGCCCTTCTTCGTGTGCCGCGCCAACTTGTGATATACCCTCTTTGCGACCACACCGTCGACTATTCCGACTGGAATCCCCGGCGCGACGCTTTCGTGAAATCATTACTCGACAAAAAATAAGAAAATATGAAAAAAACATTGATAGCGGCGGTTGCGCTCGGTGCGTTTTGTGCGTGTACACCGTCGAAAAATACGGAGAACGCGAAATCAGACGGCTTCGTGACTGTGGAAAATGGCCGCTTCCTGCTCAACGGCGAGCCATACAAGTTTGTGGGCACCAACTTCTGGTACGGCACAATACTTGCATCCGAGGGGCAGGGCGGCGACCGCGCCCGCCTTGGCCGCGAACTCGACATGCTCGACTCGCTCGGATTGCGCAATCTGCGCATCCTTGTCGGAGCCGAAGGCCGCCGCGGCCTTCCGTCGCATATCGAGCCGGTGTTGCAGACGGCCCCCGGCGTGTATAACGACACGCTGCTTGCCGGGCTCGACTATCTGCTTTGCGAACTTGAAAAACGCCGGATGAAAGCCGTGCTCTATCTTGGCAACGCCTGGGAATGGAGCGGCGGCTACGGCGAGTACCTGCAATGGGCCGGAGCCGGCGAGGCTCCCGTGCCGAGCGTCGACGGCTGGCCTGCCTATATGGAATATGTGTCGCAATTCGTGACCAACGACTCGGCCAAGGCCATGTATGCCGACCATGTGCGCCACATCGTGGGCCGCAGCAACTCCTTGACCGGCAAAAAATATTCAGAATCCCCGGCCATCATGTCGTGGCAGATAGCCAACGAGCCGCGCGCGTTCAGCGACGAAGGCAAGGAGCCGTTTGCCCTCTGGCTCGAGTCCACGGCATCGCTTATAAAGAGCATCGACCCCAACCATCTCGTGTCGGTGGGCAGCGAAGGCTCTCACGGCTGCGAGGCCGACCTCGGCCTTTGGGAGCGGATACATGAGTCAGACAATATCGACTACGGCACGCTCCACCTGTGGCCGTATAACTGGGGATGGGTCAACGAAGGCAATCTTGCCGAGGCAGTCGACAGCGCGGCGGTGAAGGCCCGCGAATACATAGGGCGGCACTCAGCCGTGATGGCGCGTCAGGGCAAGCCCATGGTGCTTGAGGAATTCGGCTATCCGCGCGACGGCTTCCTCTTTGCCAAAGGCACGCCCACATCGGGCCGCGACCGGTTCTACGGCGAGGTGTTCGACATGGTGGCCGCCGACAGCGTGCTTGCCGGATGCAATTTCTGGGGCTGGGGAGGCGAGGCCGAGCCTGCGCATGAAACATGGCTCTGCGGCGACGACTATACCGGCGACCCGGCCCAGGAGCAGCAGGGGCTAAACAGCGTGTTTGCCTCCGATTACACAACAGTCTCCGTGATACACAGACACACATCGATGCTTGGAGCACGAAAACAATAGAATGTCAAGAAAGTATTATAATTTGATAACAAAGACAAATTTTATCTAAAAAACACGCACTAATTTTGCAATGTTATAAGAAGTCCGCACACCATGCCATGTGAAAACTATCCTTTCTTGCTAAAAAATACAATTAAATACCAATCTAAAACCTACATTTCAATTTTATGAGGACAATCAAGCGTAAATGTCTCGTGACGTTGCTTCTCGCTGCCGTGGCGTTAATGAATTCGCTGGCGGCAACGGCGCAAATGACAGTCAAGGGGACGGTGATTGACGACACCGACGAGCCGCTGATCGGCGTGTCGGTAAAAGAAGAAGGTGCAGCCTCGGGCGTCGTCACCGACTTCGACGGAAATTACACCATCAAGGTATCTTCGGGCAAGGCCGTGCTCGTATTTTCATACATCGGCATGAACGAACAAAAAATCAAGGTCGACGGCCGTTCTGTAATCAATGTTACTATGAGCGCCAACTCCACGGCTCTCGACGAAGT
The DNA here is from genome assembly GCA_947644475.1 of uncultured Muribaculaceae bacterium. GTDB lineage: Bacteria > Bacteroidota > Bacteroidia > Bacteroidales > Muribaculaceae > CAG-873. Next base: position 5,857 of record CANRZQ010000061.1, on the reverse strand, counting down.
GGTGGTCGTGGGCTATGGCACACAGAAAAAATCAGACATCACCGGTTCGGTTGCGTCAATCGGCGAGGATGCCATGAGAAAGACAATCGTGACCAATGCCGACCAGATGCTGCAAGGCAAGATTGCCGGCGTGCAGGTGACGCAGAACTCCGGCGCTCCCGGCGGCGCCACCTCAATCCGCATCCGCGGCGCGTCGTCGCTCACAAGTTCCAACGAGCCTCTGTATGTAATCGACGGTGTGCCTATGAGCACATCCAACAGCACTATCGGCGGTTTCTCCTGGGCGGGCGGCACCGACGGCCAGAACACCGTGAACCCCCTCGCTGCCATCGCTCCGAGCGACATCGTGAGCATCGACGTGCTTAAAGATGCCTCGGCTTGCGCCATATATGGCTCGGCAGGTGCCAACGGCGTTGTGCTCGTTACCACCCGCCGCGGCTCGGCAGGACGTTCAAACGTGACCTACGACGGATATGTGGCATGGCAGACAGCCCCCAAGAAAATCGACATGATGAACCTGCGCGAATACGCGGTGTATCAGACTAAACTCTACAACGACGGCATAATCGGCGACGGCAACTACGACAAGACCTTCGCCGACCCCTCGATACTCGGCACCGGCACCGACTGGCAGGACGAGGTGTTCCGCACCGCATTCATGCAGAGCCACCAGGTGAGCCTCACCGGCGGCAACGACAAGACCACCTACGCCATGAGCGCCGGCTGGATGGGCCAGGACGGTACAATCGTCGGCTCCGACTTCAACCGCTTCAACACCCGCTTCAACCTCGACCATCAGCTTACATCCTTCCTTAAACTCGGCGGCTCGCTCGCCTACACACGCACCAACGAGAAAATCACCCTCAACGACGGTTCCGACGGTGTAATCATGCAGGCCATTACCATGCAGCCTCAGGTGCCCGTGCGCGACTTCGAAGGCAACTGGGCCGGCCCCACCACCGTAAACGGCTCGTCGAGCTGGAACCCCGTGGCTCTCGCCTTGGAAAAGAACAACACGCTTCTGCGCCAGCGCATGATGGGTAACTTCTACATGTCGGTAGATTTCCTCAAAAACTTCACTTTCCGCGCCGAATACGCTTTCGACGCCGGACAAAATGAAAACAACGCTTACTCCCCGCGCTACGACTTTGGCCTCAACAAGAATGATGAAAACCAGATGTACCATCGTGATGACCACTCATTCTTCTGGATGCAGAAAGACTACCTCACCTACCACAACAACTTCGGCGGCCGCCACGACCTTACGGTAATGGCCGGTTTCGAGGCCTCGAAATCGTCGTGGAGAGGCACATCGTTCATCAAGAAGAATTTCACCTCCGACGATATTCATGTGATGACCGGCGACGGCGAGTTCGTAAACAACACAGGCTGGAAAGACGCAGCCTCCACAGCATCGGTATTCGGCCGTGTCAACTATGGCTTCGACAACAAATACCTCCTCACGGCCACTCTCCGTGCCGACGGCTCCTCAAAGTTCGGCCCTGAGAACAAATGGGGCTATTTCCCCTCCGTGGCACTCGGCTGGCGCATCAACCAGGAAAATTGGTTTGAGAACGCCGCATGGCTCAACAACCTCAAACTCCGCATCGGTTATGGCGAGGTAGGTAACTCCAACATCGACACCTACCGCTACGCAGCCGCAATGCAGAACGTAAACACACCTTTCGGCACCGGCTATTTCCCCATGAACCTTGCCAACTCCAAACTCAAATGGGAATCATCCGTGCAGTACAACGCCGGTATCGACTTCGCGGCCTTCCAGAACCGGCTCGAATTCACATTTGAAGTCTACAACAAGGAAACAAAAGACCTCCTCCTGCAAGTATATGCTCCCGGCCACATTGGCGTGACAAACGACGACAATGCCATCCAGACCCCTTATGCCAATATCGGCAAGACCCGCAACCGCGGTTTCGATGTCTCAATCGTAGGCCGCCCCGTCGTGAGCAAGGACTGGAACTGGACCTCGAACCTCACCATGTCGTTCAACCGCAACAAAATCGTCGCACTTAACAACAACGACCAGGTAATCTACGGCAAAATCGACTGGTATTCAGCATTCGGTACTGTGTCGATGTTCAAGGTTGGCCAGCCCATGGGCGTATTCTATGGATATGAGACCGAAGGCATCTTCCAGAACGCCGACGAAATCCGCGCCCATGCCACCCAGACAGGCGGCTCCGCCCCATATTCCAACAGTATCGACCGCACATCCGGCGCATGGCCCGGCGACCTCAAATTCAAGGACCAGAACGGCGACGGCGTAATCGACTCCAACGACCAGGTGGTGATTGGCGACCCCAACCCCGACTTGACCTACGGCTGGACCAACACCGTGCAGTTCAAGGACTGGGAACTCTCCATCGGCCTCACCGGACAGTTTGGCGGCAAGATTCTCAACTGGGTGCGCTACCGCACCGAGGCCCAGAGCTCAATCTGGGACAACCAGGACGTGAGCGTGCTCTCAGGCGTTAAACTCGGATTGATCGATCCCGCCGGCAGCACTACCGACCCCGACAATGTGCAGGTAGTGAGCAACGGCAACGGAATCCCACGCTTCTCCAGCCTCGACGGCAACGGCAACAACCGCATGAGCGACCGCTGGCTCGAAGACGCCACCTACCTCCGTATCCAGAACATCTCGCTGCGCTACAATGTGCCCGAACGCTGGTGCAAGAAAGCATTCCTTTCTGCCGCAAGCATATATGTGAATGTGCAGAACGTGCACACCTTCACCTCTTACAGCGGCTATGACCCCGAAATCGGCGCGTACAACCAAAGTTCGCTCTTGCAGAACATCGACCGCGGACGCTATCCCACCCCCCGCACCTACACCCTCGGTCTCAATCTCTCTTTCTAATCTTCAAACAGACAAACGACAATGAAATCATTCAACAAATATATTGCCGCCGCCCTTGCCGGGCTCGCCCTCGCATCCTGCGACGACTTCCTGACGGTGACGCCTGAGGACAAGTTCGTGCAAGATAACTACTATACCTCCCTCGAGGCCATACGCGACAACACGAAAGTGATATATTCCGCTAAAATATGGCGCGACTTTATGATGAATTTCCACTGGAAACTCGACGAACTCGTGGGCGACATGTACTACACCTATGACGCCGAAGGCCAATGGTATTTCGGAACATACACCGACGTGAACCAATATATCAAGGAAGGCTGGAACGGCCTCTACAACGTGATATCGCAGTGCAACTCAATAATCGAGGATATGCCCGGATATGTATCCGGCGTGCCCCGGGAAGATATCGACAAGGCTATCGCCGAGGCCCGTGCCATCCGTGCATACTGCTACTGGTATATCGCCGAATGCTGGCACGACGCCCCCATAATCACGCACAACTCCGACAATATTGCCAACAACAATTTCAACACCCCGCGCAATCCCCAGGCCGATATCTACCGCTTTGCCCTCGAGGATGCCGACTTTGCCGTGAACACCCTGCCGGAGACTGATGCCGACGCCTTCCGCGCCACAGTGACCACAGCCCGCGCCATCCGCGCCCGCATCCTGCTCACCATGGCCTCGCACTCCGACTATGGCTACGACCGCGCCGACCTTTACCGCCGTGCCGCCGCCGATGCCCTTGCCGTGATTGACTCACGCGACAACGTGAAGGATATTCCTTTCGCAACACTTTTCGACGCCACCACCAACAACGGTCCCGAGTCGCTCCTCGCAATACAGTGCGGAACTCTCGGATATGGCACCGGCAACCCCAAGACCATAGCATGGGGGCGCTCATCGGTGATTGCCGACGGTAGCTGGGGCGCAGGCAAAGGCCCTACAATCTCGCTGCAAAGCATGTACGACCAGCTCGACCAACGCCGCAAATGGACATACATGTCCAACGGCGACTTCTATCCCAACCTGGATTCTGCCAACGGAGGATACACATATTACACCCAAAGTTATAAAGACGGAGAGGTGGTCGAGTCACGCAATGAGATGAACTCTCACATAAAGAAATATGTGCTTGGCCGCGATGCCGACGGCAACGGCACCACATCGGGCAATCAGGATGGCTCCAACAACGTATATCTCGTGCGCCTGGCCGACATGTATCTCATCTATGCCGAAGCCATAATGGGCACAGCCAACACAACCTCTGATGCCGATGCCCTCGACAAAATCAACAGCGTCCGCGCCCGTGCCGGCCTCGCAGGCTTCACATCGCTTACATACGCCGACCTTCTGAAAGAACGCCGCCGCGAGTTTGCTTTCGAGTCAATCAACTGGTTCGACATCCTGCGCCTGCGCTACCGCGAAGGCGATGACAAGGCTCTCGAATTCCTCAATTCAGGCTATGGCTCCGGCTACAACCGCGCCTGCATGTACGTGTTCAAGGACTGGAACATGAACACAGAGGCTTACGCAAACCTTGAAAGCACCTATAAGATAGCCGCTTCGGTAGCCGACGGCGGCATGTACGACCCCATCGTGCTCCCGGCATCTTCCTTTGTGATTCCCTTGCCTGCTTCTGCCACAACAGGTGCGCCCGCCCTGCTCGGCGACATCGTGCCCTTCTATACGTCAAACTCCGAAAACTAAACTGATCCATGAAAAAATATTTCAGCATCCTCACCATAGGCGTGGCTTTGGCCGCATCGCTTTCGTCGTGCGACCAGACCGACGCCGAGGCCGACAAGGACGCCACCCCGCAGATTGAATATTGCCGTGTGTGCGACCCGGCGGCGGCCGACTCAATGATTGTGTCAGCATCGCTCGGCTCGCGCATAGCCTTCATCGGCCGCGACCTCGGAGCCGTGCAGCAAGTGTGGTTCAACGACCAGAAAGCGAAACTCAACCCCACGATGGTAACGTCGAACGCGATTATCGTCGACGTGCCCACATCACTGCCGCAGGAAGTGACCAATCAAGTGCGTTTTGTCACATCGAAAGGACGCGAGACCATATATCCTTTCTCGGTGAAAGTGCCCTCGCCGCTCATCACCTCAATCTCCTGCCAGTATGCATCGCCGGGCGATGCCCTCGTGATGGTGGGCGACTACTTCCTCTCCACCGGCGACATTCCCGTCACCGTCACCTTCCCCGGCGGTGTTGTCGTTGAGCCGGATTCCTACACCAAGGAAACACTTACCGTGACCGTGCCCGCCGAGGCCACCACCGAAGGCTTCATCAAGGTCACATCTGAAAACGGCACAACCACCGTGCCTTTCAAATTCCTTGAAACCGACGGCCTTATCTGCGACTTCGAGCCCGACGGCTACATGAACCCGTGGGGACAAGGCGGCTACGGCACCGAGGGAGGCGTCTCCGGACAGTATCTCCACTTCAAGCAAAGCGCAGCCGGCGAATGGAACTGGAACAACGCCCTTATGTGGTGCTACTGGAACGCTGCTTCCGGCAAGCCCATTGCCCGCGGCGACCTTTCGCAACTCGCCCTTCGTTTCGAGACCAATATTGTGTCCTGGGCCAACCTGCCCATGCTCATATGGTTCTTCAAAGACGATGAGACAACCAATGTCGACGGCGACGAGGCACAGGCTCACTGGACGCCTTGGTCGAGCCTTGGCGGCGACACCCCCTTCACCACCGGCGGATGGACCACAGTGACAATACCTCTCTCCGAATTCAAATATGACAAGACCGGCGAGGTCAACAACCGCGTAATCGGCAATATCGAAGAATTCTACAACATCGGTCTTATGGTGTTCGGCTCATTCGCTCCCGGCACTCAGGCCTTCGACTTCGACGTCCGCATGGACAACCTCCGTATCGTCAACATCAACTAACCCCTCCACGCTTTACCAATCATGAAATCCAAATATATTTTCAAGACAATGCTGGCGG
>CANRZQ010000060.1 GCA_947644475.1 uncultured Muribaculaceae bacterium | reverse complement strand
GCCTTCCTGGTTAACGTATCCGAACGAGAGGTAGTAGGTCTGGTTGTCGTTGCCGCCGGAAATGGATATCTTGTGGTTCATGATGGGCGCGTTTTTGTTTCGGAGGGCTTCCTGCCAGTCGGTGTCGTAGTTTCCGGAGATGGGGTAGGGGTCGATGTTGTTGACGGCTGCCATCTCGGTCATGATGGTCTTGTATTCGGCTGCGTTGAGGAATTCGACCTTTTTGGAGGGATTCTGGATACCGTAGGTGAACTCATAGTTGACCGTAGCGCGTCCTTTCTGTCCTTTTTTGGTGGTGACGAGGACAACGCCGTTGGCACCGCGGGAACCGTAGATGGCGGCGGAGGCGGCATCTTTGAGTATTTCGATTGATTCGATGTCGGAGGGGTTGAGGTGGTTGATGCCTTCTTCGGAGGGCATGCCGTCGACGATGTAGAGGGGATCGGAGTCGTTGGTTGTGCCGATACCGCGGATGCGGATCTTGGAGTCGGAGCCGGGCTGACCCGAGTTAGAGATGATCTGCACGCCGGAAACCTTGCCTTTGAGGGCATTCTGGATGTTGGTGGGGTTTCCGCGGTCGAGGTCGTCGGCGGATACGCGGCTCACGGCAGACGACATTACGGATTTTTTCTGCACGCCGTAGCCGACAACTACTACCTCGTTGAGGGCGGCAGCGTTTTCGGAGAGAGTGACGTTGAGAGCGTTGGTGTCGGAGGATACCTTGATTTCCTGAGGCTGGCATCCTACGTAGGAGAACACGAGAGTGTTTCCGGCCTCGCAAGCGATGGTATAGTGGCCGTTGATGTCGGTTACAACGGCTTTTGTGGTGCCTTTCACGGCAACAGACACGCCGATAAGGGGTTCGGATTCAGAGTCGGAGACAATGCCGCCGACAGTGATTTCCCGGGCAATACCCGGCAATGCGCACAGGATTGCGCACAGAGCAAAAAGCAATCGTTTTAACATGGGGATTAATTAAGTATTAAGGATTAGTTATGAAGTATAGAGTGATTAGTAGAGAGCCCATTCGAGGGCGTTACGGAACATGCGGCAGAAGTCGGGGGAGTCGAACAGGCGGGGTGAGTGTCCCATCTGGAAGTAGACGTTTTTGGCTTTCACACCGGGGTTGGACCAGACTACGGGGTGGTCGCCCATCTTGATGTCGGAAGCCGGCGAGTAGGTGCTCTCGTCGACAGAGGCGATAACGTCGATGTTGGGACGGGGCGAGCGGTCGTAGGTGTACCATTCGTCGTCGGCGAGGACAAACTCGGGAGCCACGCCATCCATTACGGGATGAGCCGGGGTTTCGACGATGACTGTGCCGTCGGCGAGGGGAGCGATGTAGTTCTTGAAGGTGATTCCTCCCATGAAATCGGAGAACCAGTCCCAGATTGGCCATCCGTCGAAATCGCCGAGCAGTGTGGCGTGGTGGAATCCGATCCATGCGCCACGTCCTTCGTTGATGTATTCGATGAAGTTGGCCTTGGCCTGCTCGTTCCACGTGTAGGGCGGGAAGTCGAGTTGGATTATGAGGTCGGTGCTGTCGATAAGGTTTTTGTCGGCGAGGTAGTTGGCGTTTGTGAATACTTGAATCTGCATGTTCCACAGGGCTGATTCATCAATTAGCCATTTTATGGCTGCGTCGGAAAAGGGCTTGTGCTGGCCGGCGTTTTCGGACAGGATGACGACGCGGCGTGTGCCGGAGTTGAAGTCGCGGCCGTCGAGAATCATATTCTTGACAGTGTTGGCGAGTTTGTGGGTGATGCCGTCGGAGGCGTAGTCCCAGTACATGGCACCACGGAGATTGTTTTCGTTGATATAGCGGCATTTGTGGCTCATGGAGCGGACATTTTCATATCCGAAGGCGAGAGTGTCGGCGAGTGCTACGTAAGGAGTCATTGCCTTGCTGTCCCACCGGTGGATGCCGCGGGGGTCGCGCATGGCCTGACGGTGGCCACGGCCGTAGAAGGGGACGCCCATCACGAGTTTTTCGGCGGGAACACCTTTTGCCATGTGTGCTTTCACGCCTTGGTCCGACGACATCCAGCGGGTGTTTTCCGAGGGGAAAAGGCCGTTGTGGAGGTAGGGCGGGTTGCCCATGTCGTAGGTCATGGTGTTGACGAGGTCGACATCGTCGATGAAAGCCGGGAAGTCGATGTATTCACCGGAGGCTATGGTGGCGAGAGATAGAATCTTGTTTTTGCCGAGAGCCTTGCGGAGGTCGTGCATGAGGAGAGAGAAATTGTCGGTATCGGCCGGCGACGACGAGATGCCGGCGGCAGATGAGGTGGGGTATTCCCAGTCGATGTCGATGCCGTCGAGGTTGAAATCCTTTACGAGTTTCTTGCAGGAATTTGCAAAAGCCTTGCGGTTTTTAGGGTCGGCTGCCATTTCGGAGAAACGGCCCGAGCCCCATCCGCCGACAGAGACAAGCACTTTGAGGGCGGGATTCTGTTTTTTGAGGGCCACGATAGAGCGCAGACGGTCGGGATTGTCGACGCGCACGCCGTTGAAAGAGTCGTTGACGTGGCCGAAGGCGTAGTTGATATGAGTCATGAGCGAGGGGTCGGGAATCTCGTCGGTCCATGAGGTGACGTAGGCCACAACCACCTTTTCGGGGGCTTTCGTTTCGGCCGCGCCGGCCGCGGATGCGCAGGCGATGAGGGCGGCAGACGCGATTATGAGTTTTTTCAGGATATTCATTGGTTTTCAGGTGTGGATTTTACTTTTGAGCCGGCGATGGCGTAGTAGAGCATCACAGCCTCGCAAGCGAGGACGAGGAGCCAAGTGAATCGCCATGAGCCGAAAGAGTCGGCGAGGAAGCCTTGGAGCAGGGGGAAGAGGGCGCCGCCGAATACGCCGATCATGAATTTGCCTGAGGCTATGGATGTGAGTTTTCCGAGTCCGGAGACCGAGAGGGTGAAAATTGCGCCCCACATGATAGAGTGGAAGAGGCCGACGGCAACGAGGAGCCAGGGGTTCTGGAAGATGACGGCCAGGGCGACCAGAGTGGCTGCGCAGGAGGTGGTGACGAGCAGCTGGGTGCGCGGTGAAATCTTCGACAGGGTTGAGCCGCAGAGGCGTCCGACGAGCATGAGGCCCCAGTAGATTGTGACCATGAGGACGAATTGCGCCTCGGAGTATCCGAGTTTCTCGGCGTAGACGTTGACAGAGCCGCCGATGCAGACCTCGGCTCCGACATAGCAGAAAATGGCAACGACGCCGAGCAGGAAATGGCGGTGACGCCATACGTTGGTGTCGGCAGGGGCGTTGGCATCGGTGCTGTCGATGCGAGTGCCCTCGATGTCGGGCAGAGAGGTGAAGTAAAGGGAAGCGTAGACTACGGCCACCACGGCGATGAGGCCGAGGAATGGGAGCATGAGCTGGTCGATGCTTATGTCGGTCATTGGCAGGCCTGCGAACACCACGCCGGTTACGAAGTAGGGGGCGATGGTGGTGCCGACAGAGTTGGCCGAGCCTCCGATTGCGAGCCGCTGGATGGGCTGGGTGCCGCGGACGGTGCAGGCCGTGAGGTAGGGGTTGACCACTACCTGGAGGATGGTGACCGATGCGCCGAGGACAAACGAGCCGGCGAGGAAGATGAAGAAGCCCCACTGGATGCTTGCGTTGCCTACGGTGAGTGCCGCGTCGGGGAACTTGACGGTGAACAGCGACGAGGCGTAGAACAGGGCGAGGCCTACGATCATGACCAGGAGCGAGAGCAGGAGAGTGCCTTTATATCCGTAGCGCGAGATCCAGCGTGAGCCGGTGCCTCCGCAAATGGGGTAGGCGAGGAACCAGGAGAAGATAATGAGGGTGGAGAACGTGTTTTTCAGATTGTCGACCCCGGCGAGAAACGTCTGCTGGAGTGGAATCTGGAACTGCGTGTTGGCCGTGGTGAGGAATCCTACGATAAAGAAGAGGAACACCATGGTTATGAACGGGCCTGTGTAGTTGCGGGCCGGGGCTTGCGGCGTATTGTCTTTCATCGTGTGCTTGGTTATAAGGTGGAAAAATCGGGGATGCCGGCGGCTGCGAGGGGGTCGAGCAGGAACTCGACGTAGGGGTGCAGCTGGAGCACCGATGCGGGCACATCTTCCGTCACGGGGCCGAGGAGCATGCGGGCGGCGATTTGGGTCTTGTTTGCGCCTTTGGCCACGAGGAGGATGTGTCGCGCGTGCATTATGTCCTTGATGCCGAGGGTGGCTCCGCGCAGGCCGGTGCGTCCGGATTCGGCGCAGAGGCGAGAGTAGAGCGCGGGGTCCATGTCGGTGACGCGTGCGGTGCATCCGAATGGCGAGCCGGGCTGGTTGAAACCGAGGTGGCCGTTCTCGCCGAGTCCGAGGACGAGAAGGTCGATGCCGCCCCTGTTCTTCAGAGCGTCGGCGAATTCGCGGCAAGAACGGCCGAAATCGTCTGAAGAAGTAGGGAGCATCAGAAAATCACAATCTTTATAACCTATTTTATCAATGAGTTCATTTTTAAGCATTGCCACGCAGGCGCCGGGGAACGACGGGTCGACTCCGGTTACCTCGTCGAGGCCGAAGAATGTTACGCGCGACACGTCGATGTCCTCGTCGACGATGCGTGATGCGAGTATGCGGTGCATAGCGCCGGTGGTGCGTCCGGTGGAGAGGCCGATTACGGAGTCGGGCTTGTTGATGATTTGCCTTACGATGCGGTCGGCTGCTATGGCGTCGAAGGATTGGGTATCAGGCGTTGACGTAATCATTTTCTTTTTCCTCGTTTAGGTTGATGGAGCAGTCGTGTTTTGCCATGGCCACGGAGGCGGCGCCGAGCAGTCCTATGAAATCGGGGTTGAGTTTTGTGAGGACCACGCCGTTGGTGACGAAACGCATGGTGGTGGGGTGGAGGTATTTGCGGATGTGGCCGAGCAGGAAGCCGTCGGAGACGACGCCTCCGCCGAGCACCACGGTGTCGGGGTCGAAGACGCGCACCATGTTCATGATGAGGTTGGCGATGGCCTCGGCGGCGTTGTCGACCAGGGCGGTGCAAAGTTTGTCGCCGCGCAGGGCGAGATTGTAGACCTCGGCCACAGACACGCGTGCGTCTTTGTCGGGGATATGGAGGTTGGTGGAGAACTGAGGGGCGAGCAGGCGCGCGCATTTGTCGAAACCGAGTCCGGAGGCGATGGCCTCGACGCAGTCGGTGCGACCGCATCCGCACTGCACGCCCACGTTTACACCCACTTTGAGGTGTCCGGCCTCGCCGGCGTTGAAATGCGAGCCGCGAATCATCGTGCCGTTTACGACAGAGCCGACAGCGATGCCGGTGCCCACATTAATATATATGAAATTGTCGGAGAATTGTCCGAACCCCCATGTCATTTCGGCGTGTGTGGCGCTCTTTACGTCGTTGTCGACAGTGCAGGGCATATCGAATTTTCCGGACAGGGTCTTGGCGAGGTCAATCTCGATGGTGCGTGTGGGGTCGATCTGGAGCCAGATGCCGTTGTCGGAGTCGACGCGCCCCACAACACCTACACCCATGGCCACGGGGCGGTGTCCGGCGTACCATCCTTCGGTCTCGATGTAATCTTCGAGGCAATTATTAATGATGCCCACGGCATCGCGCTGGTTGAAGAATCCGTGGAAATATTTTTTGAAGTTAAGTATATTGCCTTTGCGGTCAACTTCGCCGATTAGCAATTTAGTGCCGCCTAAGTCAATTCCGAGAAAAGATTCCATGATATAAGAGAAATGTGATAATCAAGACTTGTCGAAAGACTATTAATTTGGTGGCAAAATTATGTTTGAAAGCGTCAAAAGAGGTTTAAAATAGTTCAAAAAAGGTTTGAAAACTGCTATGCGTGCAGTAAACAAACCAAAATGGACGGAAACCAACCATGGTGAAATGATTAAAAAAATGAAATATAAGGGGCGAAAAATGCAAATATTTAAATAAAAATGTATGAAAACATTAAAACATATAAAATAATTTGATAAAAATGCGTATATTTGTCGGCAATATCATAAAATCCTAATCCGAAATACAGGGACATACCAAAATACACATAATATAAACCAATTAAAAACCACAAGTCAATGCAAAAAACACTATTCCGCGTGCTGTTGCTGCTGGTTGCAGCGATGGGTACGTCTGTTTTTGCGTCGGCCCAGACCGTGGAACCCCGCAAGGGCGTAGTGCGCGTGAAATTGCAGCCTGAGATGGCTCGCAATCTCGGCGATGAGCCCATTAAGGTGAGGAACAACCATAAGATTGGACGTTACTCGCAATTCAACGGGGCGCTTAACACGATCAAGGCCGTGTCGATACGTCCGGCGTTTCCGGCAAATGAGAAATTTGCCGCCGACCGCGCCCGTTACGGACTCGACTGCTGGTACGAGATTACATTCGACGAGAGTGTGTCGCCGTACAATGCCCGCAAATTGCTTTCCGGCGCCGCCGGCGTGCAGAAAGCCACAGTGAAAAAACCTTTGAAACTTTTCGACGGCGATGCCAAGTACACCATCGTAAGCCCCGAGGCCATGGCCTCGCGGGCCTCGTCGACGATGCCGTTCAACGACCCGCGCCTGCGCGAGCAATGGCACTACAACAACACGGGCTCGATGGTCGACAACGTAGAGGGCGCCGACATCAACCTTTTCGAGGCCTGGAAAATCACGACAGGCTCGCCCGATGTGATTGTAGCGATCATCGACGGCGGTATCGACGTGAACCATGAGGACCTCAAAGCCAACCTCTATGTGAATGAGGCCGAACTCAACGGCGTGCCCGGCCAGGACGATGACGGCGACGGATATGTCGACAACATCTACGGCTACAATTTCTGCACGCGCTCGGGCGTGATTTATCCGCACGACCATGGCACGCACGTGGCCGGCACCGTAGCCGCCGTGAACAATAACGGCAAAGGCGTGTCCGGCGTTGCCGGCGGCGACGGCTCGGCAGATTCGGGCATACGCATGATTTCGTGCCAGGTGTTCGACTCCCGCGCCGGCGTGCCCTCGCAGGGCGACTTTGCCGAGGCCCTTATCTATGCCAAGGAGCACGGCGCGTCGATAGCGCAGTGCTCGTGGGGCTGGGAAGCCGAAAACGAGTATGAGGAAGACGTGCTCGACGCCATACGCTATTTCACGGCCGAGGCCCGCTCGTCGAAACTTGCCGGAGGCCTTTGTATCTTTGCAGCCGGCAACTCCGGCGCAACCGGCAAATTTTACCCCGCCTGCATGGACGAGGTGCTTGCCGTGGGCGCAATGACTTGCAGCCTGCAACCGGCATCCTATTCCAATTATGGAGAATGGGTAGATGTAATCGCTCCCGGCGGCCTGCTCGACTATTCGCAAAATCAGGGTGTGCTCTCCACGCTTCCCAACGACCAGTATGGATTTATGGAGGGAACATCGATGGCGTGTCCTCACGTTTCGGGCATCGCGGCCCTTGTGCTGTCGAAGCACGGCTCGCCGACACTCACCGCCGACGCTCTGAAAACACAGCTCGAGACATCGGTCAACGACTTCTATGCCGTCAATCCTGATGCTGCCGGCCTTTACGGCTCCGGCTATGTCGACGCTTACAAGGCGTTGCAGATGGGCACAGGCTCGGCTCCGCAGCCGGTAGGGGCAATCACGGCCCTTCCCTCGCAGGAAAGCATCACGTTGCAGTGGATAATCCCCGAATCGGGCGACCACAATGTGAACAACCACATATTATATTACTCCACATCACCCTTCACCGAGGCCTCCCTCGACAAGACGCAGCAGAAGGTGATCGACACCAAGTTCAACACCTCCGGCGACGCCTTCGAGTATGAACTCACCGGCTTGCAGCCGCTCACCACATATTATATTGCGCTTAAAGCCGTCGACCGCTGGGCCAACGCATCGGCCCTCTCCGAGGTGGTGAGCGCGTCGACCAATGCCGGCCCGAACATGAGCGTGGACAAGACGACGCTTGCTTTGAGCATCTCCAACGGCGCGACAGCCCCCGGGCAGTTTACCATTGCCAACGACGCCGACGGCAGATTGAAGTGGAATTTCACCACACAGACAAAGTCGGCCTCAATCTCGGCCCTGTCGCTGGTGAGAATGGACGCGCCCTACAAGGGCAATGTGGGATTGCAGAAGGCTCCGGCCTCGCGTGCCTCGTCGTTTGTGGCCGCCGACTACGAGCAGGCCGACTATCCTAAGCAGTTCAGTTACTTTAACAGCATCGAGGCATTTATCGGCGAGATGGACGCGTCGCTCCCCAACTCGATGGCCCAGATGTTTACTGTCGACGCCTCTCAATATCCCGAAGGCTTCAACTTGACGCATATTAATGTGCAGGGCAGCGGCTCACACTCTCCCACGGTGGCAATCTACCGCGGCACAGTGCTCAACGATGCCAATAAACTCACGGAATTCACTCCTTCCTACTTCTCTTATTATCTCGACACCCAGCTCGAGGAGCAGTTCTATTTCGCTCCCGGCGAGAGTTTCTTTGTAGTGCTTCATTTCCCGGCCTCGTCCACGCTTTATCCCCTCGGGGTGGCGCAGGCATCGTCGGAGGCAGCGGCAGCCACCCAGGCCTATATGTCTAACGACAACGGCCGGACATGGACGCTGCTCTCGGAAGTGCTCAAAGGCTCGAAATATGCCTATTTCGCAGAAAAGGCCACATATGCCCTTGTAGTGAAGAGCATGAATCCCGACTGGTCGCAGGTGCTCACACTCACGCCGGCCGGCGGCACAATCGATCCTCATTCAACACAGGATGTAGAGGTAAGCACCTCTACCGTGGCTCTTTGCAACGGTACCTACCGTTTCAATATCGGCTTTGAGACCAACGAGACCGCCAAGAATGACGATACTATTGCCGTGACCCTGAATGTAAGCGGCCAGCAGCCCGACATCACCGTGAAAGACATTATCGACTTCGGCTCTCTCATCGTGGGCCAGCAGAAGACTGTAACGGTGGAAGTGTTCAACAAAGGCTATGGCGCGTTTGCAGGCAACTGGGGCAACATTTATGATGTGCAGTGCTCGAACGTTAATTTCACCCCGCCGTCGTATGTATCCGGCATCGGCGCACGCTCATCGGCAAAAATCGACATCACTTTTGCGCCGAAAGCATCGGGCAGCCAGTCGGGCAAGATTACATTTGCCGACAAGAATGGCAAGACGTTCTCGATAATGGTTCAAGGTGTGGCCACCGACCCCGCCAAGATTGTCTTTGACCCTGAAACCGTAGAGGTTGGCGACATCGAGGTAGGCGGCGACTCCAAGGAAGTGACATTTGAGGTGAAGAACGAAGGCACATATCCGTTGCAATACGTGTTCCCGAAATTCTCCGAAGAGAAAATCGAGGGTATGGGCAACGGTTCGGTCCACCGCTTCGGCTACACTGCCCTTACCAATCTCCGCGGCTCCGACGCTGTTGAGTATGACGGAGGCGTTCAGCTGATTTCGCCGGTAGACATCACCCGCCAGTTCAGCGAAAGCAACCTCTATTCCGCCCCTGTCGCCATCGGATTCGACTTCCCGTATTACGGCAAGACCTATTCGCAGGTATATATCTCGACCCTGGGCGGCATCGCGTTCGACAAATACACCGATTACGTGAATACGCCTCTTGCTCCCGACAAAGAAGTTGTGAAGACAACAGCGCTTATCTCGGGCTACGGTATCCATGAACTCGAAGTGGGCCCGCAGACCAAGATTCAGTATGCCAAGCAGAGCGGCAAGTTCATCGTGAATTTCGAGAACGTGCTCGTCACCGTCTACGACAAGGATAAGACAACAATATCCTATCATATGGCTATATCGCCCAACGGTGATATCGAGATCTATTACGACAATTACGACCCGTGGGCGGTATTCCAGAGCGGAAGCGGCCTTTACTGCGGTATTTCCGATTTCGGTTCCGACCCGCTTACCGTTACCGAGGCCGACATGTACCACGCCGGCAACACCCTCTGCCAGGAATTCGGCAGCGGCACAGCCGTGAAGTTTGTGGCACCCCAGCCCAATATGGTCACTGCGCTTGCTCCGGCCGATGGCCTTGTCGCTCCCGGCGAGGCAGTGACAATCACCGCCACAGTGGCCGCTACCGAAGATATGTATGCCGGCGAGATTGTCAACAATCTCATCGTCAACTCCAACGACCTTGTAAATCCGGCATCCGTCGTTACATTCAAGGCCAATGTTGTAGGCGACCTGCATCCGGTGCTCTCTGTTGCGCAAACTGTTGACTTCGGCGAGGTGTTCCGCACCTCCGAGGCTGTCATGGCCCTGAATGTGGCCAATGCCGGCCGCGCGCAGATGTCGGTGACGGCAGTGACAGTCGACGGCGAGAAATTCACCATCGACGCGGCTCCCTTCACAGTGGCCGCCGGCCAGTCGAAAGACCTTTTTGTCACGCTCGACACATCGGCCGAAGGCGTATTCTCCGGCACGGTAACTGTTGAGTCCGACGGCGGAAACGCCACAGTGGGCCTCGAAGCCACTGTAATCGGTTGCCCCGCGGCTCAATTGAGTTATACCGAAGTCGACGAGACACTCAATGCCGGCGAGGCCAAAGCGATACCTCTCACCATTACCAACACCGGCAACGAGCCGCTTGCCTACACCGTAAGCGTGGGCGACGGCCTGAAATATACTCCCGAGTTCACCGATGTGAAGTCGATTTCCTACAACTATGCAATGACGGCAGACAACCCGCTGGTGGCATTTGACTGGATCGACAATACAAAGGACGAAGACGTAGTGTTTACATCCGGCGAGTACTATCTCGACCATGACTTCACCGAGGTTGACCTTCCGTTTGAATTCACATTCTACGGCAACAAGTACCGCAAGATGTATGTCTACAACTCCGGTTTCGTGTCGTTTACCTATCGTGACGACCAGAAACTCATGCCCGAGCCTCCCGCCGAATTCCCGCAGGGCTCGTACTACGACAATCTCATCGCTCCCTACTGGGGCTTCCATTCCATGGACTTCGACAGCCCCACCTCCGGAACATATGTCACCAAGACCGACAGCCAAGTAGTGGTAACATTCACCGAATTCGGCAACTCGCTCAATGCCGGCGTATGCTTCCAGCTGATAATGAATGCTGATGGATCGTTCAAGTTCCAGTACAATCCCTATAACAGCCTTTCCTTGATTTTTGCCTCATATGGCGTGGCCGGCATCTCGTCGGTGGATGCCAAGGAAGGTATCTCTATTCCCTCGCGCGGCATAGCGTTCGGAAATGCTGTTGAATTCTATCCCGTGGTTGAGGCCGCTGTCGCTCCCGGAGCATCGGCCGTTGCCGACATCACAGTAAGCCCCGACCTTATGGACGGCGAATATACATCGGCCATCACCCTTTCCACCAATGTGCCCGGCAGCGAGGTGATTGAGATTCCTGTTGCCCTTCACATCGTCGGCGAGGCCAAGCCCGTATATCCGGCCGACATCACCCTTGAGAACCCTGCCATGACGGAAGACATGGACTGGAACGACGAACTTATCGCCACATTCCAGGGCCAGATTCCTTACTATGCGCTTGTGGAGGTGAAGAACGAAGGCACGGCCCCGTTCACAATCACCAACATTGCCATCGAGTCGCAGATGATTGAATACTACGACGACTGGTTCGGCCAGATGGTTGAGGAACCTGCGTTCCAGTTCTTCTTCACCTATGGCGAGAGCATCGACTGGATGACCGGCGAACCCGTCAAGGGCTGGAACATGTACGACGGCTCCCCCATCGAAGTGAGCAAGGAACCCGGACGCATTGCCGTTGGCCCGATGACCGGCTCGCCCGTGTGGATGAACCAGGGCGAATACTGGGCCAAACTTCACATCTTCATGAACGACGGAGTGGTTGTGGCCGCTGGGG